>JAGVQF010000096.1 GCA_020051815.1 Candidatus Saganbacteria bacterium
ATAGGAAACGCTCCCCTTAAACAAGCGGTCGACGGAAAGAGCGCCGATAACCTTGCTGGAGGCGATGACCGGCACGCAGAGGAAAGCGAATTTGCGCTCCGCCAGGTTCTTTCTGGCCTGTGTGCGGTTGAGAAAGAGCGGCTCGGCGCCGATATCCTCGACGATCATCGGCTCGCCTGTTTCAACCACACGACCGGTGATCCCTTCGCCGATCTTATATCTGCCCCTTTCTTTCTCTTCACGAGTTAAGCCCTGGGCGACCTCGATCCGCAGTTCATTGGTATTGGGATCAACGAGAGTTATTGTGCCTCGCTGCATTTCGAGCGAATCGGAGAGAACTTTGAGGATCGACTCGAGGGTTTCTTCGAGATTGAGCGACGAAGAGAGGGCCGAGGTGATCTCGACCAGGGACCTGACTTGAATATCATTGACGGTGACCATGACAATATTGTATTATACACAATTTTGTAGATTTGGTCAATATTTTAGGCGGCACCGACCGGCAAAGTAAAAATAAAGCTCGAGCCGCGGCCGATCCCCTGCGATTCGGCCCAGATCCGGCCGCCGTGGGTTTCCACGATCTCGCGCGCGATGGCCAGGCCCATGCCGATGCCGCCGGATGAGCGCGCGTAGCCGTTGTCGATCTGGTAGAATTTCTGAAAGACATTAGCCAGATGCTGGGGCGCCAGGCCGATCCCGGTGTCCACAACGCTGACCCTGGCCTGGCCGCCCTCTTCCGTCACCAGCACGCGCACCTCTCCGCCGACCGGCGTATACTTATAGGCGTTGCCGAGCAGATTCTCCATGACGCGCAAAAGCTTGTTTTGGTCGGCCATCAGGGCGATCCGGTTCGCCGGGAACACGGCTTCGAGTTTTATCCCCTTTGACTGGTAAGCCGACCGGTAATTCTCGATATTCTCGCGAACGATCTCGTCAAGGAAGACCGGCTCTCTTTTTATCCCCAGGGGCTTGCCCGCCTCGATGCGCGAAATATCGATCACGCTGTCGATCAGGTTTTGCAAACGCTGGCCCTGCTTTAAGACGATCTCCAGCGTCTCTTTTTGCTTTGGCGTCAGTTCCCCCAATTCACCCGAGAGCAACAGTGACAGATAGCCATGGATCGGGGTCAGCGGCGTGCGCAATTCGTTACTGATCGTATAGAGGAATTCTTGTTTGACTATATCAAGCCGCCGCAAGCGGGTTATATCCTTGATAATGGCTGAAAAGCCGATGATCTTACCGTCGCCTTCACAGATAGCGGAAAGGGTGAGCAAAAGAGAATACTCCACTCCTTTTTTCATTGTTTTTCTGATCTCCAGGGCTTTGATCGGCTGGCCGGACACAACCTGGCCGAGCATATCTTTTATTTCGTCCGCCGAAAAGAAAGGCGGTATTTTGCCGGCCGCTTCGGCAAGCTCCACGCCAAAAAGCTCTTCGGCTCCCCGGTTCAAGGTTAAAACAGTGCCCGACAGATCAAGCGTCAGGATCGCGTCGTCCGACCCCTGCACCAAATTATTGAGGTAATCCCGGGTCTGGCTGATATCGCGGTAGAGCTTGGCATTCTCAATCGCCACCGCGGCTTCGGACGTCAGGGTGAAGAGCAATTCAAGGTCGTCCGGGCTATAAAGCTCGCCCGATAATTTTTCGCCCAAATTAAGGATGCCCACCAGCCGGTTCCTCAAGAAAGACGGCACCGAGACCGCAGCTTCAAAATGCTCCATTTCGGCCTGGATTTTTTTTAATTTTTCTTTTTCGGCGGGCGGGGTCAGGTCGCTGGCCAAAAGCGCTTTTATCTCTTCCAGGATGATCGCGTCCTTTTTCTCGATCAGGTAGGTGACCAGCGGGTCATCGAGAGAGAGCCGGATACCGGTGATGACCTGCGGCAGGCCGTTGGTTTTTTCGACCACGTACTGGTTTTCCTTCTCCTCAAGGAGAAGGACCGAGGCGTTTTTGATGCACATCACCCGCACGATGGTCCGGTCGATGAGGCGAAAGATAGTATGGAGGTCGGTGACCGAGACGATGGTGCGGGTTATTTCCTTGATCACTCTTTGGTATAAGACAATGTGGCGGAAAAAGATCCGGTCGGTCACTCTTTGGAGCTGTTCTCTGACCGGAATAAAGGTCAGCGCGACTACCAGCGCCGCGGGCACCGCCGCCCAAAAGGAAGAGTAACCCAAGATGGAGCGGAATATAAATTCAAAGGCCATGACCACCAGCACATAAGAGAAAGTGATCCCGGTGGTCACCAGGCTGTAGGCGGAAGTCTTCTTAATGACCAGGCTGACGTCCATCAGGCGGTATTTGAGGATGGCATAAGCGGTAGAGATGACAACAAAAATTGACCCGAGCGGCCCGAAATAAATAAAATAGCCAACATGAAAAGCGATGGGTAATATGACATTAAAAGTGGCCCCTACGATACAAGTCAGGATGATCCCGGCGAGAAAATATTTATATCTTATACGTTCGACTACCGATGACTTTTCATATCTCGAGGATAAGATTACTCCGCCAGCTGTAAAATATGCGATAAAGTGAAGCAAATAAAGATAATTCATGACGCCTAAATTAACCACCACGCCGTTGTTTACAACAACCGGGTTAATTAATAATGTATTGCTAAATGAAGAAAAGAGGAGAACGAGTGAAGGGATAGACAATAGAATGATCTTCCCGGCCGAAAGACTAACTCTTCCTTGCGGGAAGCATAAACAAAAAAGCAATACAATGATAGGGATTGGAACTCCGCTGATTACCGTACCTTTGGCGGCTAAGATCATAGATGGAGCCGAAATCCCCGCGGCCAAAGTGCCAAGACTTATGCACCAGGCGGATAAAAGTAATGAAAATAAAGCGAACAAAAGGCTTGATTGCGATTGCTTGGCTTTTAAAAATATAAACAGGCCGAGAGACAAGCTTATTATGCCAGTCCCCACTAGTAATACCGCAGAAAGATAATTGACCGTCAAAAGAAAAGAAATCATTTATTATTTTATGAATATTTCAGGAAAAATCCGCCAACCATCCATTTACTGGATTCTATGGTAATGCAAGCCAAAATATCTTTTGGCCGGAACACCTTGTTTTCAATCATCTCATCAAGCGCCACTAGTATCGTGGCCGCGCCGTTGTAACCCTTATGGCCGATAGTGCTGTACCATTTTTCTTGAGGGATCGAATATCTTTCGGCAAAGACCTTTTTCCCCAAGCCCAAAAACTTTTTGGATGGGAGAGTGGCAATGACATGCTGCACATCTTTACCGTTCACGCCGGATTGGCGGAGCATCTTTTCGAATCCTTCAAAGAAAATATCGGGGCCAAAATCATTGACCATTTTGTAATTCTGCTCAAAATGATGCGCGCCCTCTTTATAAGCAGTCAGCAAATTAAAATTTGGCGTGCCCAGGTTTAACCACATTCCCGGCGCCATTTTGCCGCCCACGGATTCATTATAAACATAGGCCAGATTAAACCCGGAATCGATTTTGTCCTTCGCTTTTAAAATGGCTACTCCGGCACCGTCCGCTAGAAACCAACGCAGGAGCATGCTCTCGGTCCTGACTTTCTCCTGGTTGAAATTGTCTGAGAGCAAGTAGGCGGATGATAATTGTGAATAGGCGACAAGGATGTTCCTATATCGGCCCGCTTTTATGGCGTCACTGGCAATTTGAAGCAGTTTGGTTATTCCGGTGCAGTTTGAATGGACTTCAATTTCGGCGCATCTTTCGATACCTAATTCCTGCTGAATAAAAGTCGATGTCGGCGGGGTCTGATGATCGGGCATCAGGTTGCCGTAGAGGATGCAGTCGATTTCTGCCGGCTTCATGTCTGCCTTGGCCAGAGCTTTTTTCGCCGCCTTGACTGCCATGCTGGTGTTGCTTTCGGTTAATTTTCTGGTTTTGGGATCAACCGCGAAATAACACTGCTCCACGCCGATAAGTTTTTTCGCCATCGGGCGGAGCCTTTCGATCATTATTTTTGTTTTGGGCGAGGCCTGGTCAAATCTTCCAAGCACCTCCTCAATCTTATCAAACGGGACGGGCTCTCCGGGCAGATAAACACCGGTCGAAACCAGTTGGACTTCTTTTAAACCACTCATTGGCGATCACTCCTTTCTTTTGAACTTAAAATAAGATAGAATATCGTCGAGAGTTATTATAGGGGGTGCGGCAATGAGTTTCAAGCGGATTTTTGATTTGTTGGATGTTCCTGCCCCTCAGCCCAAAGTAATAGACGGTATTTTTGATTTTGTTCCTTCGGCTGATCCCCACAAGGCGATCGGGGAGGCCTACGACAAATCGATCGTTATTTATGACGACTACATGCAAAGCAAAAAGCTCCATTTGAGGATCTTAAAAAGGATTTTGCTGGGCATGGGCAAAGAAGACACGGATGAGTGCACTAAAATAACCAGGAAGTTCATTGATCTGGTAGGCAGCGGGATTGTTCTGGATATTCCCTGCGGGACGGGTGTTTTTACTTTTGAGGAATATGCCAAGGCGCGCAACATCACTTTCATCGCGGCCGATTATTCGCTGGGCATGCTCAAAGAGGCAAACAAAAGGGTAAAAGATTTAGGAGCGCAGAACATAATTTTAGTCAGGGCGGATGTCGGGGCCCTGCCCTTTAAAAATCAGGTTTTTGACGGCGTCTTAACGCTTAACGGGATCCATTCGTTCCCTGACAAAGCAAAAGCCATCAAGGAGCTTGGGCGAGTGTTAAAGCATGACCGCGGCCTGTTTGGGTCATTGTGCGTCAAGCGCGAGCGCTGGCTGACCGATATCATGATGGAGCTGTTTTATTTTCCCGGCAAATGGTTTACCAGGCCGGCTTTGTCAAGGCGTGAATTTCTGGGGATACTTGAGGCAAATGGGCTCAAAAATATTAAACATCGCCTTATCGGACCGGGGTTGCTTTTTGAAAGTTTGAAGTAGGAGCGACCAGCATTCTGCGGATTTTCCGGAGGCCCAGGTTAAAAAGCAAGTACAATAATGGGTAGTTGCGGGAACCCAGCAGCCGCTTAAAGATCGACCTAACGGAATATACCTGCTGGTAAGTCCAGAGGAGTCCTTCTTGCAATTCTTCGCGGCTCATCAGCTTCGGCTCAAAAACCACGTTGACGACGTCATACTTTGACCAGTCGCGGTCGAAGATCCGCCCTTCCCTCTCCAGCCGATGATAAAGCCGGCTGCCGGGCAGAGGCGTTAAGATGGAGAACTGGCAGGCCTCGAGATTATTTTCGATGACAAAATCGGCCGTTCTTTTAAAGACGCTTTTGTCGTCATGATCGAAACCAAAGACAAAAACCCCGTCAATGGCGATGCCAAAGTCATGGATCTTCTTGATGTTGGCTTTGAAATGCCTGGCCTGATTGACGTGCTTGCCCGCCGAATTGAGACTGTCCTGCGAGAGAGATTCGAAACCGATGATCATCCCCACACAGCCGCTTTTGGCGCAGAGCTCGAGCAGCTCGTCGTCGGCGGCCATGTTGATCGAGCCCTGGCTCATCCACTGGAGCTTGAAGGGGGTCAGCGCTTTAAATAACTTTTTGGCGTAGGCGGGGTTGCCCACGATGTTATCATCGACAAAAAAGACGATCTTGCCTTTCAGGGTCTTGATCTCTTCGATAATGTCTTCCACCGGCCGCATGCGGTGCTGGTTGCCAAAAAATTCCGTCACCGTGCAAAATTCGCAATTAAAAGGACAGCCGCGCGTCACCTGAACGGTATTGACGGTAAAGTACCCTTTTTTGGGCAGAAGGTCGCGGCGCGGGATGGGCAGTTTCTCAAGGGCCGGGTAAGCGTCGCACTTATAGATTTTTTTCAATTTGTTCCGCTTGAGGTCATCAAGCAGGCTTGGCCAGACGCTTTCGGCTTCGCCGATGACAACGGCGTCAGCGTGCCGGGCGGCTTCTTCGGGGACCAGTGACGGGTGCATGCCGCCCAGGACGACTTTGACGCCCCTTTCGCGGAACCGGTCGGCGATCTCATAGGCGCGCGGCGCCATGGGGGTCATAACCGTGAGGGCGGCCAGATCGATCGCTTGGTCAAAATCGATCGGCGCGATATTCTCGTCGGTGATGGCAACTTCATGCTCCGCGGGAGTCAGGGCGGCCAGGGTTGGCAGACTTAACGGTGGATAGCGGAAAGTCGGAATGCTCCAGAGGCTGGGCTCTTTCCATTTGGGCGAAATAAATTCTATTCTCATAATGATGTTTTACCCCCCTTCGTTTGCCCCAGATATTTCTTCACCATCTCGATCAGCTTGAACGGATCGAACGGCTTGGTGACGTAATCATCGGCGCCGAGCGACTTGCCTTTTTTTATGTTGTCATCGGCCGCGCGCACCGAAACGATGATGATGGGGATGCCGGCCGTGGCCGGGTTCTTCTTCAGCTTGTCGCAGACCTCAAAGCCGTCCATCTCCGGCAGCATGATATCGAGCAGGATCAAGTCGGGATGGCCGGCTGTCGCCATTTTCAGGCCGGAGGGGCCGTCAGCCGCGATGCTCGCCTCAAAACCCTCCATCTTCATTAAATTTGCCATCATTTCCGACGTCGCCGGATAATCCTCGACGATCAAAACTTTTTTAGCCAATTTATTTGCCTCCTTCGATCGGCAGCCTGATAATAAATTTCGAGCCCTTGCCCGCGCCCGGCGACTCGGCCCAGATCTTGCCGTCGTGGAGCCCAACCAGCTCACGCGCGATGGCCAGCCCCATGCCGATACCGCCCGCGGCACGGGTATAGGAACTGTCGATCTGGAAGAATTTTTCAAAAACTTTTTCCAGCAGTTCGGGAGCTATGCCGATACCGTTATCGATCACTTCGATCCTGATATCGGCGTCTTCGGCCAGGGCGCGTATCGTGATCTCGCCCCCCTTGGGGGTAAATTTGATCGAATTGCCGATCAGGTTGGTGACCACTCTCTTGATCTTGATCTCATCGGCGATGATCGTCGGGATATTGTCGGCCGCTTCAACTTTTAAAACGAGCCCCCGTCCCTCGGCCAATATCCCGATCGCCTCGATCACTTCGTTGATGACCTTTTTGACCGAAAGCGGCTCTTTGGAGAGCGGGATCGGCTTGCCAAGCTCAAGGCGCGAGATGTCGAGCAAACTCTCGATCAGGTCCTGCAAGTGGTCGCTCTGGCGGGAGAGGATTTTGAGGGCTTCTCGCTGGGCGGCGGGGATCTCGCCCATCTTGTTGGCCAATAGCAGCGAAAGGTAGCCTTTGATCGGCGTCAGCGGAGTGCGCAGTTCATGGCTGACCATCGACAAAAATTCGGTCTTCAGGCGGTCGACAGACGCAAGTTTGGTCATATCTTCTTTGAGGTCTTTGAGCATGTGGAGGGCGGCCCGGCGGGCGTCTTCCAGCTCCCC
>JAGVQF010000091.1 GCA_020051815.1 Candidatus Saganbacteria bacterium
CCAGCCACACTTATCAATCTTAGTAATTCGGTTTTTATCGATTCTTGACTGGCGACAAAACTAGCGTAAGCCGTTGCCTTGGTGGCCGCGAAAGTCGTCTTGCCCGACGGCGCGGTCGTGGCTATTGTATTGGCGGCATCCCACTGGCCCAGGAACATATTGATCATTTTGTCGCCCATCATCCTCAGTTTGGCTTCCATGAGTGCGGGGTCGCCCGAGAGCGCGCTCTCTTCACCCATCTTGGTTTCGAATTGCTTGTCCTTCATGGCTTTTAAGTCAGCAATTTGCTGGCCGCTTAATCCCAGACCCAATGCGTAAGTGGTCATGGCGGCTTCCATGCTGGCAAAGGCGGCATCCATTGTCGCGCGATCAGGCGGGGTTTTTGATTCGAAGGCCGCCTGCATGATCGGCTCGATGTAAGTCCTGTGCAATTCAAAACCCTTTTGCTTCAACAGCTCTAAATTAGCGGCCGGAATTCCCAGGCCTAACGCGATCTCGTCGAGGGCATCATCGGCGCCTTTGATCGAATCGGCTATAGCGTCAATTTTTGTTGAGTCGTAATCCTTCAAGGATTCGCTGGAGAATTTCTTGTCAATACTACCGGAATAATCAAAGCTCTTTGGATCTTTGCCCCTTTTAAATGAAGCACGGGCCATCAGGGCCTTCTTATAGTCGCCTTTGCTGGCAGTGGGGGCATAACCCCGACTGCCGGCTTCCGGGCTAACACTGGGGATGACGCAACCGATGACCACCCCTTCCCTTGAGATCGTGACCATCAGGTTCGGCACGTAACCGCTGGTTGCTTTTAAGCTCTCCAGCGAAGCGACCGCGACCAGCACTTCGTAGGTGCCGTCGGGGGCGGTTATGCCGCGACCAAGCTCGATCACTTCGTCGCTGCCGGCGGCGCAATAGCCGATCTTGACTTCCGCGGTGCCCAGGGCGGCGAATGTCCGCAGGCCGAGAGAAGTGGTGCCGGTGGCCGTGGTGCCGCTGATCGCGACAGCCGAGCTGGCGGCGATGGTGGTGGTGGTTGTGGCGCTCGATGTCTGCTGGCCGCAACCGGCGGTGAACACCGCGAAACCAAAGAGCCCGAACAATAACCCGAACGCGATCATTTTCTTTAACATATGTTTTCCTCCTTAGATTCTCTGCGTTCAGAAAACCTGCGAATGAATCCCGACAGGGAGTCGGGACAAGTTTCGCGGTTTCCTGGAAAGCAACTAAATTTTACTCCACCTTGCAAATTTGTCAAGTGTTTAGTACAATAACCGGAGCGTGAGACTCCATACTAAAGTATGGGGAATGTTCTAGGCAAAATTCCCCACACTTCAGTGTGGGGTTTTAAATCACAAAACAACAATGAAGATCATTTCTCAAAAACGGGAAGGCAACAAGGTTTCTTTCGAGATCGAGGAGGGCTACGAGCGCTTCCAAAAAAGCTTTGAGGCCGCCATGGCCTCCGCGGGTAAAGAGCTGCGGATCGCCGGCTTTCGCCCAGGCAAAGCCCCGCGCAATATACTGGAAAAAGCCCTCAACCAGGAAGCGGTCGCCCATCACGCCGCCCAGGACCTGATCGCCGAGCTCTATCCGGAGATCATCGAGGCGGGCAAGATCGATCCGGTCGATTATCCCAACCTCGAGATCGTCCAGCCGGCGACCAAAGACAAGCCTTTTCTCTTCAAGCTGAACGTGGAAGTCTATCCCGAGATTAAACTCGGCAAATATAAGGGGCTCAAGCTGGCCAAAAAGCCTTCCGAAGTAACGGAAGAAGAAGTTTTGGCCGCCCTGGGCCGCTTGCAGGAGAGATTCTCTTCGGTCAACGCCGAAGGGGAAAAAGAGCTTACCCCGCTTGACGATGAATTCGCCAAAAAAGTCAGCCGCTACGGCACGTTAGCCGAGCTTAAGGCCGAGGTCCAGCAGGCCATGGCCTCCGAGAAAATGGCCGAAGTCGACGCCGACCTCAAGAACCAGGCGATCGCGGCGGCCGGCGCCGATACCAAAGTCGACATCCCCGCCGCCATGACCGCGCGCGAGGTTGACATTATGCTCGATGAGCTGAAGACTTCGCTGGCCCGGAGCGGCCTGACCCTCGAAGATTACCTGCGCGGCGCCAAAAAAGAAGAAGCCGCCCTGCGCGAGGAGATGAAAAAGTCGGCCGAGATCCGCGTCAAAGGCAAGGTTATCCTCAAAGCGGTGGCCGAGGCGGAAAAAATGCAGGTCACGGCCGAAGAGATCAGCGCCGAGGTCAAAGCTATGGGCGCGGCGGAAGAAAAGATCGGTCCCGAGGTCAAAAAGTACGTCGAAGAGTATCTCTTGAGAAAAAAAGCGCTCGATCTTCTGATCGAAAAAGCGAGCGTCAAGTTTCTCGACGTAGCTCGAAACAAGGAGGAGAAAAAACAATGAAAGAGCGAGCCCAGATGATACCGATGGTCGTGGAGCAGAGCGCCAGGGGGGAGCGGGCCTTTGATATCTATTCCCGCCTTTTGAAAGACCGGATCATTTTTGTCGGCGGGCCGGTCGACGACGAGGTGGCCAACCTCATCATCGCGCAGCTCCTGTTCCTCCAGTCCGAAGACGCCAACAAAGACACCTATATGTATATCAATTCGCCGGGCGGAGTCGTGACGGCGGGGCTGGCCATCTACGACACGATGCAGTACCTCTCGACCCCGATCTCAACTATCTGCATCGGGCAGGCGGCCTCGATGGGCGCCATGCTTTTGGCCGCCGGCGAAAAGGGCAAGCGCTTCGCTCTGCCCAACGCCCGCATCATGATCCATCAACCGCTGGGCGGCGCGCAGGGCGCGGCGACCGATATCGAGATCCAAACCATGGAGATCCTCCGGATCAAAAAATTATTGAACGAATTGCTGGCCAAGCACAGCGGCCTGCCGCTCTCCAAAGTCGAAAAAGACACCGACCGCGATTTCTTCATGGGCGCGGATGAAGCGGTCAAATACGGCATTATCGACGAAGTCATCACCTCGATGGTCAAGGTCAAAGGCTCCGAAAAAAAGAAGTAGGCATGCCTGAACAAAAGCCGGACAAAAAGAGACCCGAAAAAATCGGTGAGTGGAAGGAAGAGCTGCCGCTTATTCCCCTGCGCAACATGGTCGTCTTTCCGCAGATGATCGTGCCGCTCTTTATCGGCCGCAACAAGTCGGTCAAAGCCCTCGAAGACACGCTCTCTAAAGAAAAGATGGTCGTTTTTGCCTCGCAGAAGAACGAAGAGGTCGAGGAGCCGGGAACCCGGGACATTGTCTCGATCGGCACGCTCTCCGAGATCGTCCAGATGCTCTCGCTCCCAGACGGCACGACCAAGGTCCTGGTCGAAGGGATCTGCCGGGTCAGGATCGAAAAATTCACGCAGGAAACGCCTTACTACCGGGTGGCCGTTTCGCGCGTCCCCGAGCCGGAGGAGTTCTCGGCCGAGGCCGAGGCGCTGGTGCGCCAGGTCGTCAAGCAGTTCGAGGATTACGTCAAGCTCAACCGCCGCATCCCGTCGGAGACCCTGATGTCGATCATCAACGTCGACAACCCGGGCCGGCTGGCCGACCTTATCTCTTCTTATCTCACTTTGAAGGTCGACGAAAAGCAGGAGATACTTGAGGCGCTGACCGTGGAAAAACGGCTCAAAAAGCTCTCCGACATCCTGGAAAAAGAGATCGAGGTCCTAAACGTCGAGAAAAAACTCCAGGGCAAGGTGCGCAAGCAGATCGAAAAGGTCC
>JAGVQF010000185.1 GCA_020051815.1 Candidatus Saganbacteria bacterium
AGTTTATTTTTGGGCTAAAATTGACTTGTGGAAAACTTTGAGCAGTTACGCCGAGAAATGATCGAGAGCCAGCTTATCCCCCGCGGGATCAAGGACGAAAAAGTTCTTGAGGTCTTCAGGAAAGTTCCCCGCCATGAATTTGTCCCCGAAAACATGCGCCGCGTCGCTTATGACGATAGCGCCCTACCGATCGGCTCGGGCCAAACGATCTCCCAGCCCTATATGGTGGCGGTCATGACCGAGCTGCTCAAGCTTAAGGGCAAGGAAAATGTGCTGGAAGTCGGCACCGGCTCCGGCTACCAGGCCGCCATTCTCGCCGAGCTCTGCCGCAAAGCTTATTCGATTGAGAGGGTCCCCGAGCTTTCAGAAAACGCAAAAAATATCCTGGCCCGGCTCGGTTACAAAAATATCGAATTCGTCTACGGCGACGGTAGCGAGGGCTATCCGGCCGGGTCCCCCTACGACGCGATCATCGTCACTGCCGGCTGCCCGGATATACCCAAGCCGCTAACCGACCAGTTAGCCGAGGGCGGCCGACTCATTCTGCCGGTCGGCGAAAGATATTTTCAGACCCTGACGGCCGCGACCAAAGAAAAAGGCAAGCTCAAGATCGAAAAATCGATCGGCTGTGTCTTTGTGCCGCTGATCGGCAAGTATGGGTGGCAGGTCTAGTTCACAGCCCTCATCCGCCAACACAAACCGGCCCCCTTCTCCCAAAGGGAGAAGGAAAATTCATTTTGTATTACCCTCTCCCTCTGGGAGAGGGGGGAAGGTTCAACGTTAGCGGGTGAGGGCTGTTATCCCCTCCAGGTTGACCCCCCCTCGATTTCGTGCTACCATTAAGACGCTATGGCAGAAGAACTCAAGGGCACATTTATCGAAAAAGGCAAGGGCGACGCGGAGTTTTCCGAGGTCGAGGAGCTGATCCGCCAGACGCTGGCCGAGAGCCGGATCGTCAAACCCGCTCCCTCAACCCAGGCCCCTTCAGAAGCCAAGAGGGAAGAATTCAAGGCCACAACCCTCCCCTCGGCACCCAAAGCCCCAGTAGTCGAAAAACCCAAAGCCCCCACCCCCGCCGCTAAACCGGAAAAGCCCAGCGAAACCAAAGAAGTGACCGCTTCATCCGGCTACGAGGCCACCTTCAAGGAATATAAAGCCGGCGACATCGTGCGCGGCAAGGTGCTCAAGGTCGATCACTCCGGCGTCCTTGTCGATATCAACTATAAGGCCGACGGCCTGATCCTGCCCGAAGAGCTCTCCGATAACGGCGGCGGCAACCCGGAAGAGATCGTCAAAGTCGGCGATATCATCAGCGTAACCATCGAAAATCTCGAGAACAAAGAGGGTTATGTCGTCCTCTCCAAAAAGAACGCCGATTACGAAAAGAAATGGAAATTTGCCGGCGACGCCTATCGTAACAGGACCGTGTTGGACGGCAAAGTCCTGCAGGCCCTCAAGGGCGGGCTGGTTGTTGACTGCGAAGGGATCCGCGGCTTTGTCCCCGCCTCTCAAGTAAATAAAGCCCCTGAAGAGACGCTCGAGTCATTTGTCGGCCGCACGATCCAGCTCAAAGTTATCGAAGTCAACCCAAGGCAGGGCAAGATCGTCCTTTCGCACCGGCAGGCCGCCGGCGAAAAAGGCAAAGCCGAGACCGATAAGCTCATCAACGAGCTGGAAGTCGGTCAGGTCCGCAAGGGCAAGGTCAAAAATTTAAAAACCTTCGGCGCCTTCGTCGACCTGGGCGGCATTGAAGGGTTGATCCATTTATCAGAACTCTCCTGGAAGCGCGTCAAGCATCCGTCCGAGGTCTTGAAGACCGGGGACGAGATCGACGTCTTTGTCCTCGGCGTCGACAAAGCCACCAGGAAAGTTTCGCTCGGCCTCAAGGAGCTCCAGCCCGATCCTTGGGCCAGCGCGGCTGAATTATATAAACCCAAACAGGTCGTCAAAGCCAAGATCCTGCGCTTTGCCAAATTCGGGGCTTTTGCCGAGCTGGAGCATGGTCTGGAAGGGCTGATCCATATCTCTGAATTGTCCACCCGCCAGGTTGAAAACCCAGGCGATGCCGTCAAGATCGGTGACGTCGTTGACGTAAAGATCCTCCGGGTCCTGCCCGCCGAACAGCGGATCGGCCTCTCGATCAAAGCCGTGCTCCTTGACCGTGAAAGACAGGCGGCCAGAGAGGCCGCGCCGGCCCCACAGGCCGCACCCACAGAGCCAGCCGCGCCGGCCGCCGAAGAAAAGAAGGTCACGATCGGCGATATGATCGCCGAGAAAGAACGCGCCCGCGCCGAAAAAGAAGCCGAGACCGAAGAAATAGAGGAAACCGAAGAGGTTACATGAAGTTTGCCGCAGTGCTCGATCGGGCTGTCGAAAAGAACAACAGTCTGCTCTGCGTCGGTCTCGACATCGATTTGAGCCGGATCCCCCAGAAATTCCTGACCACCAACGACCCGATCTTCCTTTTCAATAAAGAAATAATCGACGCGACCCGCGACCTGGTCTGCGCCTACAAACCCAACAGCGCGTTCTATGAAATGTACGGCCTCTACGGCTTGAGCTCGCTCATCAAAACGATCGACTACATCCACGAAAATGACCTGCCGGTCATCCTCGACGCCAAACGCGGCGACGTCGGCCATTCGTCGAATGCCTACGCCAAAAGCGCTTTCGAGGTTTATAAGGCCGACGCGGTCACCGTCAATCCATATATGGGCCACGATTCGGTC
>JAGVQF010000080.1 GCA_020051815.1 Candidatus Saganbacteria bacterium
AGAGGGGGGGAAGGTTATTCCTTAGCGGGTGAGGGCGGTTCGGTTCTGCCAGCTTTGACGTTAGCGGATGAGGGTGATAGAATATCTCATGCCTTTTCTTCTTATTCTAATAAGCTATTTGCTTGGCGCCATTCCTTTTGGCTTGCTTATCGGAAAAATTAAGAATGTCGATGTCCGCCAGGCGGGCTCCGGCAATATCGGGGCGACCAATGTTTTGCGGACATTGGGTGTCGTGCCGGGGACGACAGCCCTTATCCTTGACCTATTTAAAGGTACTGGGGCGGTACTGCTCGGGCGGCTATTTTCCGGCGACCCGCTTATCATTGTCCTCTGCGGCCTGGCGGCCGTGATCGGCCATAGTTTTCCCATCTATCTTGGCTTCAAGGGAGGCAAGGGCGCGGCCACCGGCCTGGGGGTCCTGCTCGGTGTCGCCCCCGATATTTTCCTTTTTGCCGTCTTGATCTTTTTGGCTACTGTGGCGCTCACCCGTTTTGTTTCGGTCGGCTCGCTGCTGACGGCGGTCGCAGTTCTGACCGCTTTGCTTGTTTCGGGCCAACCGCGCCCGTACTCCGCGGCCGCCGCGCTGATCGCGCTGATCATTTTTTTGCGGCATCGGCCTAATATCAGGCGGCTGATCGCCGGGACCGAACCGCGGCTCGGTGAGCAATGAGCAAAATATCCATCATCGGCGCCGGCGCCTGGGGGACGACGCTCTCGATTTTATTAGCCGAAAACGGGCAGGCCGTTACCCTCTGGGCCTACGAAAAAGAACTGGTTGAGTCGATGAACGAAATGAGGGAGAACAGCCGGTACCTGCCCGGTTTTCCCCTGGTTGAAACAATAGAGATCACAAGCGAAGCTGAACGGACAAGAGGAGCGGAAATGTTCTTGCTGGCGGTGCCGACGCAGTTCCTGCGCCGGACGGCCAAGCAATTTTCATCCGTCATCGGCCCAGCCGCCATCGTTGTCTGCGCCAGCAAAGGGATCGAAGAGAAAACCCTCAAGCTGCCCCTTGACATATTAACTGAAGAACTAAAGAACAATAATTTAAGCGCTCTTTCAGGGCCGAACCTGTCATCGGAAATTGCCAGAGGCTTGCCAGCGGCCAGCGTGGTCGCTTCGGCCAACCTGACTGCCGCCAAACAGGCGCAAAAGAGTTTAATGAACGAGCGGTTCCGGGTCTACACTAATTCTGATCCAATCGGCGTCCAGTTAGGCGGGGCGCTCAAGAACGTCATCGCCATCGCCGCCGGTGTGGCCGACGGGCTCAAGCTGGGCGACAATGCCAAAGCCGGCCTGCTGATCCGCGGCATGGCGGAGATCACCAGATTAGGCGTGGCGCTGGGGGGCAAGACCGAAACTTTTGCCGGCCTGTCGGGGATGGGCGACCTGGTCGCCACCTGTTCGAGCAAATTATCAAGGAACCATATCGTCGGTGCAAAGATCGCGGCGGGGGAAAAGTTGGCCGATTTCCTGCCGGGGATGAGCGCGGTGGCCGAAGGGGTGCCGACGGCGGCGGCTGCCCGCGAGCTGGGCAGAAAACTCAATGTCAGCCTGCCGATCATCGAAGAGGTTTATCTTGTCCTCCATGAGGGCAAGGATCCCTATCAGGCTATCAGCTCCCTCATGAAGCGCGCCGCCGCTAGTGAATAAGGGTCGCGTCCCTGGCTGAATTTTTTTCCATCTTCTCAATTTCCGGGCTGAGCGAGTCAAGATATTCCGGCGTGATGATGTGAGGCGTGACAAAAACCATCATCTCGCTTTTGACCTTTTCCGTGACCGACCGCCGGAAGAGAGCCCCAATAAAAGGGATGGCAGAGAGGAAAGGCACGCCGACATCGGTCGTCGTATCCCGGTCCCTGACCAGACCGCCGATGACAAAGGTTTGGCCGTCCTTGACGATCACTTCGTTGTGCGTCTCGGTCGTTTCTTCGGCGGGGAGGTCATTCTGGATCCGGCCGTCGCTTAACTTCGGCTCGACTTTCATCCTGATCAGGCCGCTCTTGGTGACATTGGGCGTTAAGACGAGCGAAGTGCCGATATTCAGGAAATTAACTATCTGGGTGGTCGAGGTTTGCGTGATGATGCTGGTCTTGTAGCCGAGCTTGGAGCCGATCAGGAGGGTGGCTTGTTTGTTATTGAGCGTGGTGAGCCGCGGCGTCGCCACGATGTCGAATTTCGTGATCGTCTGGAGCCCCTGGAAGAAGGCCTCCAAACTGGCGCCTGAAAAGATGGAAAGAGCATGGGCATAGATCCCGGCCGCCTCGAAACTGGTCGAGGCAAGCCCGGTCGTCTTGACGTAATTGTTGCCGCCGCTTCTAGTGTAGCCGGCATTGAGGCCGAGCGTGCCGTTATCGCCGTTATTGACCTGGATCATCTTGACCTCGACCATGACCTGCATCGGTGTAATGTCGAGCTCCTGGATCAATTTTTCCAGTCGGGGTAGGTAATCAGAAGTTGTCTGGATGACCAGAACATTGTAGCTGTCGTCGGCTGTGACGACGCTGCCGGCCGGCAGGATAGCGGCCAGCGTGGTCTGCAGGTCAGACGGCCTGGCATTGGCCAGATAGTAGGTGCGCATGATCTTTTTGGTCGAGACGAAGATCGTGCCGTGGTCCTCGAACCAATCGAGCCCTTTGGAGCGCAGGACCGCCTCCAGGCCGTCTTTGGGCGCGATGCCGGAGAAGGTGACGGTGACTTTGCCGGTCACGTCATCGGCGGCCACGATATTGACCCCGGTTGCTTTGGCAAAGGTCTGCAGGACGCTTTTGATCTCGGCGTCTTTGAGGTTTAAATAGACCTTCCCCTTGGCGATCGCGATGTTGGCGTCGGCAGCCAGTGACGGAAATCCAAAACCCAAAACCCAAAATCCAAATAAAACCCAAATTCCAAATCCCCGAATTGTTTTTGATTTCCTCGATTTGTTTGTCATTTGAAATTTATCATTTGTCATTATTACCTTCCCTCCAATTTTAAGATTTTTGTTGACGAGCCTTTTTGTAATGTCACCCGATCTTCTAAGATCGAAGTCACTTTCCAGCCCATGACGGTGCCGCCTGGCGCAACCACCTGGTCGGAGATAAAGGCGACCTTCGTGCCGGAGTCAAGCCAGATGCCCTGCAGTTTGGGTTCGGCCGGCTTGGGCTTTGGCTCGCCAGGTGCGGCCGGAGGCGGAGGCTCTTCTTTTGATTTAACGGTGATCCGGAGAGAGAACGGGTCGACCAGTTTGACCTCGGCCGTCGGAGCGGCTAACTCAAAGAGATCGATCTTTTTTGCCACCGCTTCCGCCGTGGTGGTTTTCCCTGACGGCTTTGAAGTTGGTGCGATGACGGGGGCCGGACGTGGTTTGAAAATCAAGGGCGAGACGACCGGCCAGTAGGTGAACCCCGCGTAAATTACGGTCGCCAAGAGGATCAAAGTTAGTATTATTTTATTCATTTTAATAATAGGCCGTCAGGGCGACCTTGATATCGAGGATCGGGGCCGGGCCGCCGCTTGAG
>JAGVQF010000187.1 GCA_020051815.1 Candidatus Saganbacteria bacterium
GGAGGAACTGCCGAGCTGGGCGTGTGAGAAGTGGGAGATTGAGGAGGAGATCGGGAGATCAGGGGATCAGGAAGTGGGGATCGGGGGATCAGGAGGTCAGGAGCGGGAAGAAATCGACCTCAGCCAATATCGCGAAGTTAACGTTAAGAGCAAAGACAAGTTCGAAGCCATCGACATCAACGATCTTTTTAAATGAACAGCCCTTTTATATTTACTGAGAATCCCCATACTAAAGTATGGGGAATTACAAATTCTAATAATTATTCCCCACACTTCAGTGTGGGGTTTCAAAATATTGCTTTATGAACAACCTTACCCAAAGCGAAGAATTTAAAAAGCTTGAAACCGAATTCCCATTTTTGCGGCGGGCAAGGGAAATCGTTTCCGGGTTAAAGGGCCTTAGCTACATAGTTGTAGACACCGAGACGACGGGGCTTGAGCCGTCCTGCAACGAAATCATCGAGGTCGCGGCATTAAAGATCGTGAGGGGCGAGATCGCCGATTCGTTCGCCTCGCTCATCAATATCAATGGCGACGTGCCGCCCGAGATCGTGCGGATCACCGGCATTACGCGAGAGATGTTAGACGACGGGCAAGATAAAGGGGAGGTATTCAACGACCTTTCAACTTTATCAAGGACACACCGCTCGTGGCCCACAATGTCGACTTTGATCTGCCGTTCCTCAATCGTCATTTTTCGGAAACCGTCGGGCAGACGCTGCCCAACCCCGCGATCTGCACGCTCAAGCTCTCGCGCCGCCTCCTGCCGGGCTTGCCCTCCCACAAACTGGCCAAAGTCGCCGCCCACTTCCAGATCCCGACACCGCTCACCCATCGCGCCCCGGGCGACGTCGAGATAACTTATCAGTTGTGGCTCAAGCTGATCGAAATGCTGGAGAAGCAGGGGATCTCGACGCTTGACGCATTGCTGAAGGTTTGCTGACGGCAAGTTTGCCTATTGACTCCCCATTCCCCCCGTTGCATAATATTGAAAATTGCCGTAGTGAGCTGTCAGATGCATAAATACTATTTGATTATTTTATTTTTAGCGGTTGCCTTGGGGCTCTGGCCTTTTGCGGCCACCGCGTTCGACAGCCCACCGCAGAGCCCGCCGGCTGTGACCGCCGAAGCGCCAGTTCAACCATCTTTAGAGGCCAGCTCTTTGCCATCATCGGAAACAAGCGCCGTTAATACAATCGAGGCCGCCACTGCCGAGGTTACCACTGCTTTAACGCCGGAAGTGGTCGCCGCCCCAACTGTCGAAGCGGCCGTTTCGGCGTCGGGGGAAACCGTCACGGCCACAGCCGAGGTCCCGCCCGCCGAGGGGGCGACTTATAAGGGGGTTCCCTGGGGCGCCGATTTTAACGATTTCAAGGCAGCTAAGGGTTTTGCCGGCAATCTTGGCCCGTTGAGCGCCGCCTTTGCCGGCTCCGCTGACGACAAAGATATCGCCATGCTGCTCGACGTGCCGGTCTCCGCCAAGGATGCGAACGGCGAACAACGGGTGATGTTCGAATATGTGCCGCGGAAATTCGCCGCCGTTTATTTTGAACCCGACGACACCCATTATATTTTTTACTACGGTAAATTTGCCCTGGCTTTCTCGAGGATCAACAGCAAAAACTTCGAGCTCTACCGCGATACATTTTACAAAAAATATCAAAAGAGCGGCGGGTTCTCAAAGAAGTATGATCTGGCGGCTAAAAAATCAGTTTTGCTGCAGGCCGCCATTTTTGAAAAAGGGGAAACGATGGCCTATCTGATCAAAAACCAATTGATCGACAAAAAAGCTGTTTTCCTCTCGACCAAACTGCTCTTTGCCTCCAAGCAGTTGCTGGGCGCCATCCGCAAGGAGATCGATGATAAGCTGGCCGCGGATAAAATGTCGGGCAGTGAAAAAAGCAAGCAAGAGCTGGAAAAGGACCTGCAAAAGATCGAATAATTCCCCCCGCTTAGTCCCACCGCGCATTATTTTGCGAGATAGGCGGAAGAAGGCCCTTTGCCAACAAGTTTTATCATGCCCAGTTTCTTTAATCTTTGTAATTGAAGCTGCGCGGTTCTCCTTGGGCATTTCAGGACATCAGCCGCGTCAGCGGCCGTAATTCTGCCGACCTGATCCAAAAAATCTAAAATCGCCAGCTGATCTTTGTCCAGATACACCTTTGAGTTGATATTGCCCCTGACTTTCTTGAGCGATAAAGAGATGATCTGATCCTTTACCCGGTCTATTTCTTCCTTAAATCCTTTGACAAAATATTCAAGCCAGGAAGTAAAATCATGCCGTCTTTCAGTATAGTTCTTGCCGATGTTAATGGCCGCATAATAGCTCGGCCGGTCCAGGTTGTAATAGTCCTCCAGCGCAAAGAGGTGGCGAAAATCATAGCCCCGGCTGTAAAGGATAAGCGTGGCAAAGGCCCGGGCGGTCCGTCCATTGCCGTCAGCAAAGGGATGGATCGCGGCAATCTCTTGGTGGACGATCCCGGCGACGACCACTGGATTGATCCCCTCTTTTTCGCTGTTATTTATCCACTTTATTAGCTCCAGGCAAAGATCAGGGACGGATTTTGCGTCCGGACCAGTGTATATGACTTCGTCTAGGAGGCCAGGGCGACGGTGGACGATATAAACTGGTACGTGGCGATAACAACCGCTTTGTTCCCGGGGCAAGGTTTTATTGGTTACAAGCTTATGGATTTTGAGCAAAACTTTCTCGGTGATCGGCCGTTTTTGGCGCACAATTTGTTCAATATGCTTCAGCGCTTTCAAATAGTTGGCCACTTCAAATATATCGCGATCAGACGCGAGCACCTTTTTATGCGCCAGCAGGTCCTCAACCTGGCCGATGCCCAGCCGGTTGCCTTCGATCGCGGTTGAACTATGGGTCATCCGCACCA
>JAGVQF010000049.1 GCA_020051815.1 Candidatus Saganbacteria bacterium
CTCTTCCGATCTACGATCGCCAAATACCTGACCCCGAACGGCGAATATATCATGAAAAAGGGGATCTCGCCCGAAGTCGAGGTCGTTATGCCGACCCGTGAAGCCGCTGCCTCGCCGGACGAGCTGCCCGAGGAAGCCGCTGACCTCCAGCTCCAAAAAGCGATCCAGGTTCTCAAGGATAAGATTCAGGAGAGAGCCGGTGGCCAAAGCTGAACTATTAGATAACGAAGAATCTATCGGCCGGCTCGACCCGGGCGGCATGCTGAAAGTCGTCGGCCGGATGCCCGGCATGATCGCCGAGGCGGAAAAATTGTCTTCATATGTCTCTCTGCCAGCGGCCAAACCATATGACCAGGTCCTCGTTCTTGGTATGGGCGGCTCGGCCATTGCCGGCGACATCGCGGCCGATCTTTACTTTAACAGAAGCGTTGCTCCCATCATCACTTCGCGCAATTATTCCCTGCCCGATTTTGCCGGCGAAGAGACGCTCGTCTTTGCCCTCTCTTATTCGGGCAACACCGAAGAGACACTGGCCGCCGTCAAAGAGGCCGAAAGGCGGCGGGCGCAAATTGTCTGCGTCACTTCGGGCGGCAAACTGAAGGAACTGGCCGACAGCCGGCGCTGGCCGCTCTTCCTTATCCCCGGCGGCCTGCAGCCCCGCGCCGCCCTGCCGTATCTTCTGCTGCCTTTGCTGACCGGCCTCGACCGCTTTAAAATCGCCAGCCTGAATCACGATGAGATCAAGGAAGCGGCCGCTCTTTTGGCCAGATTAAAGGATGAATACGGCCCGGCCCGGCCGGCGCGCAGCAACCCGGTCAAGCAGCTGGCGAAAAAAACCGCCGGCCGGATCCCCGTCATTTTCGGCTCGAGCGCCACGACGGGGGCGGCGGCCCTGCGCTTTAAGACCCAACTCAACGAGAACAGCAAGGTCACCGCGCTCTTAAGCCTTTTTCCGGAGCTTGACCATAACGAGATCGTCAATCTTTCGGTTTTGAAGCGCGAAGCGCATAATTTTTCCCTCTTTATCTTCCGTGACGAGGACGATAACGAACGGATTAAGAAACGGATCGAAATAACCAAGTCGCTTTTGGTGCGCCAGCTGGGCGGCGTGACCGAAGTCGTCTCCGAGGGTAAATCCCGGTTGGCCCGGCTATTTTCCCTGATCTTTTTTGGCGATTACTTAAGCGTTTATCTGGCGCTGGCCAGCGAGATCGATCCGACGCCGGTCGAGGCGATCAGCCGGCTCAAGAAGGAATTGGCCCGATGAAAGCTGTCATCATCGCCGGCGGCCTGGGGACGCGCCTGCGCCCGTTGACCTATAACACGCCCAAGCCGATCGTGCCGGTGGCCAATCTGCCTTTCGTCCTTCACCAGATCGAATTGTTGCGCCAGCACGGCATCACGGAGATCATATTAAACCTCCATTATCTGGCGGCGGAGATAAAAAAAACTCTGGGCGACGGCAGCCGATACGGCGTCAAGATCCGCTATTCGATCGAAGAAAAGCCTTTGGGCACCGCCGGGGCGGTCAAGTTGGCCGAGGAATTTTTCGATCAGGACCCGATGGTCGTTTTTAACGGCGATGCGCTGACCGATATCAATATTTCGCAGATCATTGAATTCCACAAAAAGAAAAAAGCCCGGGTCACGCTCACGCTGACCCGCGTGGAAGACCCCACCCATTATGGCGTTGTCCTGATGGACGGAAACGGGAAGGTTTCGCGTTTTGTGGAGAAGCCGAGCTGGGAACAGGTCGGCAATCTCGGCACCGAAGAGCGGCCCGCCAACGCGATCAACGCCGGCATCTATATCCTGGACCCGGCGATCTTTAAAGGCGTGCCCAAAGGGGTCGAGTTTTCTTTTGAGCGGCAGCTCTTCCCGTCACTGCTTGAGCAGGGGGAGCCGGTCTATGGTTTTGTCTCCGACCGTTACTGGATCGATATCGGCAAGCCCGACCAGTACCGGCAGGCCCACGAGGCAATATTGCGCGGCGAAGTCGCGGTCAAGATCTACGGCGCCCGCACCGACGGCCGGGTCTGGATCGGTGACGGGGCCAAGTTTGACAAGACGGCCAGATTGATCGGGCCGGCCATCATCGGCCAGGGGGTCTCGATCGCCGCCGAAACGAAGATCCAGGATTACACCGTGATCGGGGATAACGCCTGGATCGGGCGGGAATCGACACTTTCGCGCGCCATCGTCTGGCGGGGGTCGCGGATCGGCAGTCACGTCAACCTGAACGGCTGTATCATCGGCTTTGACTGCGTCATCGAAGATAACGTCACGATCGGCGAGGGCGTCGTTTTGGCCGATTATACGTTGATCAAAAGAGGTTCGCTCATATGCTCAAGGTAATTACCGAAGGCAAGAACGAAGCCGAGATCGTGCGGCTGATCAAGAAAAAAACGATTTCCGCCGATCTGCCCCAGGCCAAGGTCGTCGACGAGATCATCGCCGAAGTCAGGGCGAGGGGCGATGCGGCCCTGGTCGCCTTCGCCAAAAAATTTGACGGCGTCTCGCTTGAGCCGGCCGATCTGAAAGTTTCGGACGAGGAGATCGAGCAGGCCTATAAGAAAGTTAAACCTGATTTTCTCGATTCTTTGACTAAGGCCATCCAGAACATCACCAGCTATCACCGCAAGCAAAAGAGCGACGAGTGGTTTGAGACCCTGCCGCTCGATGTTTTACTCGGCCAGCGCCTGATCCCGCTGGAAAAGGTGGGGGTCTATGTGCCGGGCGGCCGGGCGACCTATCCCTCATCCGTCCTCATGAACGTTATCCCGGCCAGGGTCGCCGGCGTCAAAGAAATATTCCTGGTCTCGCCGCCGCCGATCAGCCCCTATGTGCTGGTGGCCGCCAAAGAAGTCGGCGTCAGCGCCGTCTACCGGGTGGGGGGGGCGCAGGCTGTGGCCGCCCTGGCCTACGGGACCGAAACCATTCCCAAGGTCGATAAGATCGTCGGTCCCGGCAATATCTTTGTGACGCTGGCCAAGAAAGCGGTCTTTGGCCTGGTCGGCATCGAGAGCCTGGCCGGGCCCTCCGACGTCGTCATTATCGCCGACCCGGACGCCGACACCGAATTTATCGCCGCTGACCTCTTGGCCCAGGCGGAGCACGATCCCAGCTCCTGCGCCGTGCTGATCACCAACTCGGAAAAAGTGCTCGAAAAAGTCGAGAAAGAAGTGATCAAAC
>JAGVQF010000105.1 GCA_020051815.1 Candidatus Saganbacteria bacterium
ATGCAAGATTTGAACAAATGCAACTATTTAGACCGTGAGGGGCGGGGCACTACAGACCAAGATACCCCACCGCTTGCGGTGGGGAGTTAGGTCATTTATGATAAGGCGATTATTGTTTCCGGCGATGGGGATTTCCATTGCTTGATCGAATATCTAATCTCTAAAAATAAGTTTTTTAAGCTCTTGATCCCAAATAAAAGGCGGTTTTCTTCGTTGTTGCGTAAATTTGCTAACTATTTTACTTTTGTTAATCTTTGGGAAAATAGGTTGAAGAAATAAAAAAGCAGACATCTGTCAGGGACGAACCCTTAACGTAGTCTGCCATCGTGATACTGATAATATTATAGGGCCTGGATCTGGAGGTGTCAACCTCGTTTCCATATATATTATCGTATCAATTAGCTGAAAAATTGCACTATATTTATGAACGAAGCCGAAACACGAGCCGGATATATCGATCCCAAGCTGAAAGCGAGCGGGTGGGGAGAAATAGAAGGGTCTAAAATCCTGCGTGAATATCGCTTCACCGATGGCAAGATCCACCCCGGAGGAGTGCGTGGCAAGCCGGAAATAGCTGACTATATCCTGGTCTACAAAAATCAGAAATTGGCCGTGATCGAAGCCAAACAGGAGAGTTCCCCTGTTACTGAAGGGGTGACCCAAGCCAAAGCCTATGCCCAAAAGTTAAAGATCGATTATGCCTACTCGACCAATGGCCACAAAATCTATGAGATCTCGATGGCCACCGGTAGGGAAGGTCCAATTGACCGCTTCCCGTCTCCCGAAGAACTTTGGAATAAGACCTACTCGAGTTATAACGAATGGAAAGAGAAGTTTGCCGCCATTCCTTTTGAGGATATTAACGGTACGAAGAAAGCGCGCTACTACCAGGAAATAGCCATCAATAAGACGCTCGAAGCCATCGCCGAGGGGAAGCAAAGAGTCCTGCTGACACTGGCGACCGGTACGGGAAAAACACACATCGCGTTCCAGGTTGCCTGGAAGCTATTCCATTCGAGATGGAATCTGCGCCGCGACGGCGGCCGCCAGCCCCGGATCCTTTACCTCGCCGATAGAAATATCCTGGCCGATCAGGCTTTTAATAGCTTTTCGGCTTTTCCCGAAGATGCCCTGGTCCGGATCAACCCGGCTGAAATAAGAAATCGCGGGCATGTTCCCACCAATGGGAGCGTCTTTTTTACTATTTTCCAGACCTTCATGAGCGGGCCTAACAATAGCCCGTTTTCTGGCGATTATCCGAAAGACTTTTTTGACTTTATTATTATTGACGAGTGCCACCGCGGCGGCGCCAACGACGAGTCAAATTGGCGCGGGATTTTGGAATATTTTTCGCCGGCTGTCCAGCTTGGCATGACCGCCACGCCCAGAAGAACCGACAACGTTAATACCTATTTATACTTTGGCGACCCGGTCTATATATATTCTTTAAAAGAGGGGATCAATGACGGATTCCTGACTCCCTTTAAGGTGATGCGTATCAATACGACACTGGACGAATATGTATATACCTCTGATGACCAGGTTATTGAAGGCGAAGTCGAAGAGGGGCGAATCTATGAAGAATCGGACTTTAATAGGATTATAGAGATCAAAGAACGCGAAGCGACGCGTGTTCAGATCATCCTTGGCCTTATTAACCAGAAAGAAAAAGCAATTATTTTTTGCGCCAACCAGGATCATGCTCTCGCTGTGCGCGACCTGGTCAATCAATACAAAGAGAGTCAGGACCCTAACTATTGTGCTCGAGTGACGGCCAACGAAGGCGCGCGCGGCGACCAGTTTTTGCGAGACTTCCAGGACAACGAAAAGACGATCCCGACCATTTTGACTACCTCGCAAAAGCTCTCAACCGGCGTCGATGCCCGCAATATCCGCTATATCATCTTTATGCGTCCGATCAATTCCATCGTTGAGTTTAAGCAGATCATCGGTCGCGGCACCCGACTCTTTGATGGTAAGGAGTATTTCACGATCCTTGATTTTGTTGACGCGTATCGGCTCTTCTTTGATCCGGAATGGGACGGCGAGCCGGTAGAGGAGATAACAAAAGGACCTAAAGGCCCGAGAGAGGATGGCCCAGGTGGTGATGGGCCGGGGGGCGATGGACCGCCTCCTCCACCGCCAATTACGAAAATTAAGATTAAACTGCGCGACGGCAAGGAGCGGGAGATCCAACATATGGTCCAAACAATGTTTTTGAGCGCCGACGGCCGGCCGATGTCTGCCGAAGAATTCCTGGAAAGCATGTTCGGCGCTCTGCCGGACTTTTTCAAAAGCGAGGGAGAATTGCGGGCCATCTGGTCGAACCCGACAACCAGAAAGACGTTTTTGGAGCAAATCGCCGCACTCGGCTTTGATAAGGACAAATTGGAAACTCTGCAAAAAATGATCAACGCGCAAGACAGCGATCTGTTCGATGTGCTGGCTTATGTCTCTTTTGCCATCCCGCCCATTTCCAGGAGGGAGCGGGCGACTGCCGCGCAAGATAAGATTTTTCTGGGGATGGATGACCGGCATAAGGAGTTTATTGATTTTGTCATCTCTAAGTATGTCGAGGTCGGGGTCGAAGAGCTGGGTGAGGAAAAACTGCCGGAGCTGTTAAATTTGAAATATCATGCCGTTTCTGACGCGGTGAGAACCCTTGGCGATGTTAACAATATTCGTTTGATGTTTTTTGATTTTCAAAAGAACTTGTATGCTAAAGGAAATTTGACTTCGATGGCCCACTCGTGAGGCGCGAAGGGTCTTTGGGAGGATTTATGCCAGACAAGAACGACAAGCACATCGCTATTTTTCGCGGGAAAGAGATAAGAAAGGCCATCCACAATAATGAATGGTGGTTTTCTATTGTGGATATTATTGAAGTTCTAACGGGAAGCGACCGGCCCAGAAAATATTGGAATGATTTGAAGAAGAAGCTTGAAAAGGAGGGTTATTCTGAAGTGTCCGAAAAAATCGGACAGTTGAAAATACCTGCTCCTGACGGGAAAATGCGTGATACCGATTGTGCCAACACCGAAACGTTGTTTAGGATCGTACAAACGATTCCTTCCCCCAAGGCGGAACTGTTCAAACGCTGGCTGGCTAAAGTTGGCTATGAGCGGATCCAGGAGATCGAGGACCCGGAGCTGGCGACCAAAAGAACCAGGGCATTGTATAAGGCCAAGGGGTATCCCGACGACTGGATCGAAAAACGGATGCGCGGCATCGCCATCAGGGAAGAATTGACCGATGAATGGAGAAATCGGGGAGCGGAACAAGAGCGTGATTTCGCGATCTTAACGGCGGAAATATCTGAGGCAACTTTTGGCCTTAAACCGAATAATTATAAGAAGCTAAAAGGATTAAAACGCGAAAACCTGCGCGATCATATGAACGACTTTGAACTAATCTTTTCTATGTTAGGGGAGAGATCAACGACGGAAATTCATCGCAACGAAAACTCTAAAGGGGTTAAGAAGTTGAAACA
>JAGVQF010000126.1 GCA_020051815.1 Candidatus Saganbacteria bacterium
CACACGCCCAGCTCGGCAGTTCCTCCAAATATCGGGAGATCTTCATCAGCACTTCGCCGTCGTAGCCGGAGTAGATGATCGGATAGAGCAGGTAGAGCTCGTCGCGGGCGCGCGTGACGGCGACATAAAAGAGGCGCCGCTCTTCTTCCATCTCTTCCTCTTTGTTGAAACTTAAATATGACGGGAAGCGGCCGTCGGCCAGCCAGACGATAAAGACAACTTTCCACTCCAGCCCCTTGGCCTGGTGGATGGTGGTCAGGACACAGGCTTCTTTCTCGCCCGACTCGCCCGCTTCGACGATCGTCTCCGATTCAATGCCCGAAGCCAACGCCAGCGAGCTTAATAGTTCCTCGAGCGATTTGTACTGCGTCGAGTAGCTGCCCAGCTGTTCCAGATCTTCCAGCCGTTCGCGGTAGTTGGGATATTGCTCTTTGAGATGATCGGCGTAGCTCGAATCGCTGACCGCCTTGATCATCTCGGCCGGCTTCTCGATTTTTTCTTTGAGCTGGGCCATCAGCGCCTGGAATTGCTTGAAGGTGCGCTCGCCCCCGCCGGGAATTATTTTCAGGACAACTTCGGCGGTGATCGTTTCGCGCGGGTCGCCTGCCTGGCAGATGAACTGGAAGATCTTCTCGGCGGTTTTGGGCCCGATCTTGGGCAGGAGCTTTAGAATTCTCCCCCAGGAGATCTCATCATTGGGGTTGTGGAAGACTTTTAAATAGGCGATGACATCTTTGATGTGGGCTTCTTCAAAAAAGCGCAGGCCGGAGCGGATCTCAAAAGGAATGCCGCGCTTGGTCAGCTCCATCTGGACTTCCATCGACTGGTAGTGCGAACGGTAGAGGACCGCCATATCATTTAATGAATGCCCTTCTTCGCGCAACTCGAGCATTCTTTGCGCGACGAACGAGGCCTGTTCAAACACGGTGGTGAGAGCCGCCACGACCGGTTTCTGGCCGCTCGGCCGGTTAGTGCGCAGGCTCTTCTCGAATTTTTCCTTGGCCAGCGTAATCGAGGTGTTGGCGACAGAGAGTATCTCCGGCGTCGAGCGGTGGTTGACCTCGAGTTTATAGAGCCGGGCGTCGGGATAGACCTTGGGGAAATTGATGATGTTCTTAAAGTGCGCGCCGCGAAAGCTGTAGATCGACTGCGAGTCGTCGCCCACCACCATCAGGTTGCGGTGCCGCGCCGCCAGGATATCGATGATCTTGGCCTGGATCAGGTTCGTGTCCTGGTACTCGTCGACCATGATGTGCTGGAACTTGGCCGCGTATCTTTCCGCGACGTCGGGATTCTCGGAGAGCAGTTTGTACCAGAGGTAGAGCAGGTCGTCAAAGTCCATCAGGTTATTTTTTCGCTTGCGCTCGACGTAGAGCTTAAAAACCCCCTCGATCTCCTCCGTCATCGGCTCGAACTGTGCGTAGTTGTAGGCGATAACGTCGACGATCGACCGGTTGGTGTTGAGGGAGAGGCCATAGATCGCCTGCAGAGCTTCGCCTTTGGGAAAGCGCCGCGCCTTGACGTCGATCTTGGCCTCGCCCAGACACGAGTCGATGAGGTCCTTGGAGTCGGCCCGGTCGAGGATCGTAAAATTCGATTCGTAGCCGACCAGCTTGGCGTTCTTGCGCAGCATTAGATTACCGACATGGTGGAACGTGCCGCCCATGATCCCTTTGACGTCCCTTTTTAAAAGGAGCTCGACGCGCGAGAGCATCTCGCGAGACGCCTTGTTGGTAAAGGTCAAGAGCAGGATGCGCTCAAGCGGCACCCCCGATTCGACCAAATAAGCCACGCGATAAGTTACGGTGCGGGTCTTACCCGAACCCGCGCCGGCAATGACCAGCATCGGTCCGCCGGGAGCGGTGGCGATTGGGAACTGCTCCTCGTTCAAGTCCTCCTGATAATTAATGCGGAAATTATTCTCTCCGCCGAAGTGGGATTTAAGAATGTATTTGTGGGGCATTGGATTCGCTATTATATCACTTTGAGATTAATATCCAAAGCCGGGGCCGAATGCGTCAGCGCGCCGATCGAGATATAGTCGACGCCAGTTCTTGCGATCGCAGCCACGTTGTTTAAGTTAACACCGCCAGAGGCTTCGGTCTTAATTTTCGCTTTTTTGCAGAGCTTGACCGCCGCGCGCATTGTTTTTACGCTCAAATTGTCCAAAAGGATCCGATCAACCCCAACCGCGATCGCCCGCTGTACTTCGTTAATTGTCTTGGCCTCAATTTCCACATACCCCTTCCTTCCCCCATACCCCACACCTCTTACCCCATACCTTGTCTTTTCAACCGCCCTTTCAATCCCACCCGCCAGCTTGACGTGATTGTCTTTGATGAGGATGGCGTCGTAAAGTCCCAGGCGGTGATTTTCCCCGCCGCCCATTTTAACCGCGTATTTTTCAAGCACGCGCAGGCCAGGCGTTGTTTTCCTTGTATCAAGGATTTTGACTCGCGACCCGCGACTCGCGACCCGCGACACAAAAGTTCGCGTCAACGTCGCAATCCCCGACAGATGCTGCAAGAAGTTGAGCGCGACCCTTTCCCCGGTCAAAATCCCCCTCGCCGGCCCGTAGACAACCGCAATGATCGTATCCTTCTTCACGGCTTTTCCGTCACGAACTTTGGCGGCAAATTTGATTCGATGGTCAACGTGGCGAAAAACTTCCTTGGCCGCGTCCAGCCCGACAATGACCCCGGCTTCTTTGGCACGAATAATGGC
>JAGVQF010000121.1 GCA_020051815.1 Candidatus Saganbacteria bacterium
GATCTTCGGGTCATCAGCCGGCGCGTAGCAGAGGAACCAGGCGTGCGGCAGGCCGGGATTTTCCGCCGTGCCGGTCTTGCCGGCCGCCGGCAGACCCTCGATACGGGCCGCGATGCCGGTCGCCCGAGCCACAACCTCTTTGAGCGCCTTGCGTATGGTAGTCAGAATCGTATCGGTCACCGGAGCCGACGCGACTTCTGCCTGTTCCCCCTGATAGAGTACCTCGCCGGCCCGATCTTTGATCTCGGCAACGACAAAAGGTTTCATCCGTTTGCCCGAAGCGATCGTGCCGTAGAGCGCCGCCATCTGCAGGGGCGTGACCTGAAGAAAGCCCTGGCCGATGCCGTAATTGATCGAATCGCCGTCATACCACTGTTCGCCCCAAACATTTTTCTTCCACTCCGATGTCGGCACCGACCCTTTTTTCTCTTGCGGCAGATCGAGCCCGGTTCTCTCGCCCAGGCCGTAGCCCCTGGCATATTGAGCCAGGCGGTCGGGCCCGAGCCGTTTACCCATTTCATAAAAGACAACGTCGCATGATTGGGTCAACCCTTCTTCCAGCGTCAGCCGCCCGTGGCCGCCGCTCTTCCAGCAGGCGGCATAACGGTTATTGACCTTGTAATAGCCCTGACAATAAAAAACTTCGTCGGGTTTTGACAACCCTTCGGACAAAACGGCGCTTATGGTCACGACCTTAAAGATCGAACCGGGCGGATAGATCGCCAGCGCGCGGTTCATAAAAGGGTGCTTGCTCTGGTTTAGGCCGCGCCATTTTAAGTTGTTGAGCGGGTCGATAAATAAATTGGGGTCGAAATTCGGGTGACTGACCAGCGCCAGCAGCTCGCCGGTCTTCGGATCGATTATGACAACCGCCCCCTCCTTGCCCCCCAGCGCTTTTTCGGCCGCCAGCTGCAGGCCGAGATCGATCGTTAATCTGACATCAGCGCCCGGCAGCGGCTCCGTCGACTCGATCAGGCGCGTCGGCGTGCCAAAGGCGTCGACTTCGATCTTTTTGCCGCCGTCGATGCCGCGGACCAGGCGGTCGTAAACCTTCTCAACTCCGTCTTTGCCGACATTGTCACCCAGACGGTACCCCTCGTTTTTTAGCCGTTTCAGCTCATCCGCTTCGATCTCGCCGACATAGCCCAGGAGATGCGCGGCCACGCCGCCGTACGGATAATAACGGACCGGGATCACGTTGACGATCACCCCGTCGAGCTCGTTCTTTTGCTCCTCGATCCGGACGGCCACGGCCGGCGGGATATTATTCTTGACGATAATGGGCCGGCCGGGCGAGACCTTGACCTCGATCTTTTCCCCCAACAGTTCGCCCAGTTTTTTTAATATCCTGTCCCTTTTTTCGGTATCGGCCGAGGTCAAAAGCTCCGGCAGGACCTGGACCGAAAAGATCGGGCGGTTCCCGACCATGACCTGGCCGCGGCGGTCATAGATGAGGCCGCGCGGCGCCGGCGCGAGCACGGTTTTGGCCGCGTTCTCGTCGGCCATTTGATTGTACTTGGCCGCTTCCACGACCTGCAGCTGGAACAATCGGAGGAGCAGGATCAAAAATGCCGCGCCGATCACGACCGCCAGAATATTATTTTTTCTATCCATCGCGGCTCAGCTCCCTGATGAGCGGGAAAATAAGCGGCACGAGCATGAGATTATAGAGCGTAAAAATGAACAGACGGAAAATAAAAGCAGGCAAGCTGAACTCGTGCCCCAAAAAGAAATAATAAACCGCACCCGACGCGATCAGCTGGAGCGGGGAAAAAAGCGCCACCAGGCCGGCCGTCAGCGCGTACTCGTCACCGAGATAGCCGTCTTTCACGGCGAGGACGGCATTATTGAAGATCACCTTGATGACCGTATTAAGATACAGGCCGGTTGACAAAAGGTCCTGGGCAAAGGCGAGCGAGGCGGAAAAAAGATTGGCCGGCATTTTTGGCGAAACGACCGCGAAGGCGATGACCGAAACAAGGATAAGGTCAGGGGCGATGCCCAAAAAATTTAGGCGGGCCAAAACGACCATCTGTAAAAGCATGACCGCCAGGCCAAACATAACTATTTTGACAACACGCATTTAAAAAACCAGTAAGACTTCTTCTAACTTCGACAGGTCGGCCGCCGGTTTGACTTCGATCTCGTAAAAAAGATCGGTCTCTTTTTTCGAGGCCCTGGCCACCGTGCCGACGGTAATGCCCGGCGGGCAAAAACTCGAGCTGTTCGAGGTCACGATCAGGTCGCCCTCTTTCACGTCGCCGGAGGAATTGACGAATTTCAACTTAAGGCGGTCGGGCGCTATACCCTCGGCCACGCCAAAATCGCGGCTCCGCTGGTCGGCCGCCGCGACCAAACTGCGCGGATCGGTCAAAAGCATGACCCTGGCGCTCGCCGGCGAGACTTCGACGACTTTTCCCGCCAGCCCCGCCCTGACGATGACCGGCATGTTCACCCGGACGCCCGAACCGGAACCGCGATCGATCTCGAGCAGAGACTGCCAGGGATCAGCGCCCCGGCCGATCACCTGCGCCGGCAAGAACTTTGGACTGTAACGGTTCCTGTTAGAGAAGCCAAGCAAATCGCGCAGGCGGTCGTTCTCGAGCCGCAACTCGGCCATTTGCGCGATCTGCGGCATGGTGATGTTAAGTTTTTCTTTCAATTCGCTGTTTTCCCTGGCCAAATTGCCAAGGTTGGCAAGCGTAGAGGGAAATGTCACTGTGCCGCGCCAGATGGCTGACCCGGCCCACTGAAGCGGGTAGAAAGCTGAAGCAGCCACTGCCCGGATCGGCCCTAACTGATTCGGAACGATAAAAGAAGCGGCCAAAACCAGAGCAATGATGACCGCGGGAAAAGTGTATGATCTTTTTTTACGAAATGCTGGCTGTTTCGTCACAGATTGCTTTTGGGCATGATCAGAACTTTCTTTAACGTATCGATCTCTTCCAGGATCTTGCCGGTGCCGTAAGCCACGCAGGAGATCGGGTCATCAACGACGTAGACCTGCATGTCGGTTTCCTGGGCGATATATTTATCCAGGCCGCGCAGGAGGGATCCCCCGCCGGCCATGACGATACCCCGGTCCATGATATCAGCCGCCAGCTCGGGCGGGGTTTTCTCGAGCGTCATCCTGACCGCGTCAACTACCGTCGCTACTGGTTCGGCCAGCGCGTCTCTCACCTCGGATGAGGTCAGCGTCAGCGTCTTGGGCAAGCCGGTCACCAGGTCGCGGCCCCGTACTTCTATCGTTTTTTCTTCGGGCAGAGGATAAGCCGAGCCGATATCGATCTTGATCTGTTCGGCCGAGCGTTCGCCGATCAGGAGGTTATAGTTCTTGCGGCAGTGAGCGACGATCGCCTCGTCCATTTCATCGCCGGCGACCCGGATCGATTTTGAGACAACAATACCGCCCAGGGCCAGCACCGCCACCTCGGTGGTGCCGCCGCCGATATCAACGATCATGCTCCCCTGCGCTTCGGAGACCGGCAGGTTGGCGCCGATCGCCGCCGCCATCGGCTCTTCCACGAGATAGGCTTCACGCGCGCCCGCGTGCATGGCCGCGTCGAGCACGGCCCGCTTTTCGACGCCGGTGATGCCGGAAGGCACGCCGACGACAATGCGCGGGCGGACGAAGGCCGAGCGGTTGTGGCTTTTGGTGATGAAATGGCGGAGCATCATTTCGGTGATCTCAAAGTCGGCGATCACGCCGTCGCGCATGGGACGGACGGCAACGATGTTTGCCGGGGTCCTGCCCAGCATGCCTTTTGCCTCATTGCCGAAGGCCAGCGCGCGGTTGTTGTCTTTGTTGATCGCGACCAC
>JAGVQF010000188.1 GCA_020051815.1 Candidatus Saganbacteria bacterium
ATCCTTGACGCGCTGACGGTGACCGCCGCCACTGTTGAGAACAAGATCATCTCACGCGTGATTATTGACATCAGGAACGATGTGGCGGGCGGCAAGAGCCTGGCCGAACCGATGCGGGGCAGTCATGTTTTTCCGCCCATCGCCATTTCGATGGTCGCCATCGGCGAGAAAGCCGGCACGCTGGAAAATATGCTGAACAAGCTGGCCGATTATTTTGACCGCGAAGTCGATTACACGATCAAGAATCTGACCCCTCTGCTTGAGCCGGCCCTGATCTTCGGGCTGGCCCTTGTTCTTTTGGTCTTTGCCCTGGGGATCTTTTTGCCGATGTGGGACCTGATCAGGATCTATAAAACAACATAATTATTTCTGAGCTAAGTAAAACCCCACACTAAAGTGTGAGGAATTATTCCCCATACTTCAGTATGGGGTTCCACAAAACCGAATTTATTGGATTGGGGCTTGACAAAATATGGGGGGCAGATATAATTCGCATGGTTGGGATGTTTCTTATTAGTCGGTTTCCTTAAAAGGGGTAAATAATGGAGTGGTTGGTGACCGCCGAAATTATCAGTCTGCTGGCTGGCCTGCTCCTGCTTTTTGCCGGCGAAAATTTGCGCCGGCTCGGTAAGTTCTTCAACCAGCCGATCGTTTACATCGAAGGGCTCTTGAATTCCATAAGAATTCCGGCCGGCCTGACTTTGATCATTGCCGGCGGCTGGATGATCTCGGTTGCCGCCAGCTATCCCGATCTTTGGTATTTATACGCCACCGGGGCGCCGGTTCTTTTCTTCGGCTTGCTTTATCTTTTTCTGCCGGACTGGATCGACTCTCTGTCAAAGTTAGCCGACCAGCTTTTGTTTTCGACCGATGATTTCATCCTCGGTGCCCGCCGGAGCATCGGCATTGTGCTTATCGTGGCCGCCGTTTACATGTATTTTTCGGCCAATATGTTGCTTAAGTAATTCGCCCGGAGCGAAAGGAGGTATAAGATGGAATATTTGTGGTTGAGCGCGATAGTCGGTCTGGTTTTTGGTCTTTTGCTTTTGGTTTCGCCATCGGTTCTGGGGGCGTTGGGGTCGGTCTTTAACTCTGCGCTGTTCACGCTGAATGGCTGGACGCTGCGGTACAGGATGTGGCTCGGCCTGGTTTTGCTGGTCATTGGCGCCTGGGTCTTTTACGTCGGGCTCCAGTATCCGGATCCCTACATCGCCACCACCTGGATCGTGGCTGTCGTTTTTGGGCTCCTGTTCCTGTTCCTGCCTGGCTGGCTCAAATGGTTGTCCGGCGCCGCCGACGCGGTTTTTCTCTCGACCGACGAGCTGGTCATGGGCTGGCGGCGGGTGGTCGGGATCGTCCTGGTCGTGGCGAGCGCCTACATTCTTTACGGCATATTTTACTCTATCGGTAAATAATTAAATAAAAGAGGAGGTGAGAATAAAGATGAAACGTGGTTTTACTTTGATCGAATTGGTGATGGTGATCGTGATCCTGGGGATCCTGGCGGCGACCGCCCTGCCACGGTTTATTGATCTGTCGGGCAAGGCGAAAGAGGCGGCGGCCAAAGGAGCGCTCGGCGGTATCCGCGCGGCCGTAGCGATAACCTACGCCAGCAACGCGGCTTATGGGAATGCTGGATTTCCGTCAGGCATAACCACAGCGTTATTCGCTGACAATATTATACCCAAGGAACCGTATGCTGATACGAACGCAGTTGAGGTCGTAGCGACCACTGCACCGTCTGGAACGACTGGTGGTTGGCGCTATGCCAGCGATACTGGCCAGGTCTGGATCAATCATACGACCTATTCTACTTATTAGTTAGGTTTTCCCGTTATAACGGAAGCCCCCCGATCAGATCGGGGGGCTTTTTTTTGGCGCCCTAACCCCGGGTCGTGAAAAGTAATTCCTCACAGCCCTCACCCAAATTCTGCTAATAAATAAGTAGTTGCCTAACCGCCCTCTCCCAGAGGGAGAGGGACTTATTTGCTGACTATTACTCCTTCTCCCTCCCTGCCTGCCGGCAGGCAGGTGGGAGAAGGTTGTAACAGAAAAGTTGTCAAATGATATGAACTCGGATGAGGGTTAGAACAGCCGGTGGTGTCAAGCAATTATTCTTCGGTCAAGATCGCTAAAAAAGCTGCTGAGCAGTAGAGGGCAAGCGGAGTGAAGTGGAAGAGAAGCCGGTTGAGGAGAGTTTCGTTAAGGATGAATTGGTAGAGATCGGTAAAACGAAAGAGGATGAACAGGGCGCCGAATTGCAGCGCCAGGATGAGCGGCAGGAAGCGGCGTTCCCGAGTTTTATTTGCCCGCGCTTGCCAGAGGAGCCCCGCCAGGAAAAGGAGATAGAGCAGGTGCCAGTTATCTTCGAAGAAGACCCCCCGAAAAAAACCGAGCAAGACTGTCCCGCTCTCCGGACGGAAAAGTTGGCTGCCGAACGAAACTGACGCGGCTTCGCCATAATACTCGTGGAAAGTGGCCAGCTGGTGGTAGACGAGCCAGGGGGCGACGATCAACCCAAAATACAATAGGCCGATTAACAGAGTTTTTAGATCGGCCCAACTGAACAGTTTTCGGTTGAGAGCGCACCAGCCGAACAACACGGTTAGATCGATCGCCGCGTAGTAGAGGCCGGATTTTTTCACCAGGACAGTTAAGCCGAGGAGGAGAAGGCCGATCAATAAATCCGCCCGCGCCTCATCTTTAGACTCCGACTGCCCCCGGACGAACAGGTAGAGATAGATCGTGGCGGTCGAATAGTAAAAGGCCTGTAAAAAGTCGGTGTAGGCGGTCCCGGCCTGGAAGACGAGGAAGGGGATCGTGGCGAGGAGAGTGGCGGCGAGCAGGGCGGTCAGTTTGGCGTGGTAGCGCCGGAGGGTAAAATAAAAAATGACCAAAAAAGCGCCGAAGAGGAAGGGATGGGCGAGGGCGAGTAATGAATCATCGAAGCTCCCGGTGCCGATGACGCTCCACGCCTGGGAGAGGAACGGGAGGAGCGGTTTTTGGCCGATCGGCGAGGTAACCAGGAAAGTGTGATTCAGAAAAATGGTTTTTGCGCCGAGCGCGTAGCATTTGATGATGTCCGGGTCAAAAACCGGCTTGATGAACGCCGACCAGAAAACAAAGAGCGTTTTGAGGGAGATGACGAGGAGAAAAATGGCCGAGAGAGAGCGGGCCAGCCAGGTGGGGAGCGTTTCCGGAGAAGAGGCAAGGGTGAGGACTTGAACCGGGCGTTGCTGGCCGGATCTTTTCAAGTAAAGCGAAATAAGTGAACAGCCGAGGGCGAGGCCGATAGCCGTGAGAGCGATGTTATTGAAAGTCAGCGGGATGGAGAGGAGGGCAAGATCGAACATGAGGACGGTATTGAGCCCCCAGCCCAAACCAAAAGCGAGCGCCACTCTCTCGGCGAAGGGAAAAGTCTTGAATTGACCTCGTAAGACAACGGTCAGAACGGCCCAACCGAGGAGAAGGGGCAAACCGAGCGTCAATAATATTCTAATTAACGGCATTGTTTTTAGCCTTCAGGATATACGCCCCCGGGCGAAAAGTTTTCCACGGCCGGTATTTTAGCGCGGTTGCCCGGCTAAGCTGTCGCTCAAAAACCAATAGATAAGGGGGGGCGGTTAGTTCGAGCCGCGGGTAGAGGTAGTAGGCGGCCCGGTCGCGGTTATACAAACTGGTCGTGGCCAGACCAAAACTGGCCGCCGGGGGAAGCTCCCGGTCGGCGTACTTAATAAAAGCGTAAAAATCGCCGTTGTTGAGCAGGGCTCTTTTTTCGTCAAGCGACTTGCCCAGAAAGGGCCAATCATTTTTGACCGAGAGCCAGTTGCCCCGCAGGGAGTTGACTTCGACCAGGGCCCAGAGGATGAGAAGGAATAAGAGAAAGAGACGCCACAGTTCTCTTTTGCGCCCAAGCGCCAAAACGATCGCCAGCAGACCGAGGAGGAGAAGATTTAGTTCCCAAATGAATGGCCGCCCATTGAGGCGGGGACTGCGGATAACGAGAAAATCAAAACCGTCCGGCGTCCGGCTGAGCGGCCCCCAGAATTCCTGCCAGCCGGCGAGAGTTTTTTGCCAGATATTTCCGCGCAGGGCCGTCAGTTCCGTCAGCTCCACTTCGGCCGAACCGAGCCGGGGGAAAAAATAAAAGTGGCCGAGCGGCGACCGTTCGCGGTCATAGGCGGCGAGATTGAGGTAATAGGTTTGGGGCGTCCGGGCGCCTCTAACATAGAAAGGGTAATTCCGGTCAGGAATAAGTTTATCCCCGGCTTTAGCCCAGAAGAGGTAGGCGAGGCCGTCAATATTTGTCCGCAGCTTTATTTTCAGCAGGGGATAGGCGGCGGTTGATAGGCGGAAAGGGCGCAAGTTGATCAGCCGAATGGTCGCTTTATTGTTCCTGGCGGTCAAGCCTTTTTCCGACCAGCGGAGCGTTGTCTGGGGGTCGGGCGAGCGCCAGTTGAGGGCCGGGTCAAGGAGGTTTAGCTCCGCCTGGGCGAGGCTCGGGCAAATGGTTAGGAAGAACGCTAGGCCAAGGAGCCAGAGTTGTTTTTGTCGCGACATCTTATTTTATATTATATCACCCGGCGTGTTAAAATGATGGCATGACTCACTGGTTAACTTATCCGGAAAACGAAGCGGCGCTGGCCGCTTTGATGGCGGCCAACCTGTCGCCGCTTCTGGCGCGCCTCCTAGTCAACAGGGGGATTACCACGGCGGAGCGGGCCGAAATATTTTTGCGGCCCAAACTGAGCGGCCTGAAAGACCCTTTTGAAATACCGCAGCTGGAAGCCGCGACCAAAAGAGCGTGGCTGGCCAAAGAGCGCGGTGAGAAGGTCGTCGTTTACGGCGACTACGACGTTGACGGGGTGACCGCGACGACGATCCTCATGGCGACGCTCCGTTTCCTCGGCTTCGACGCGACTTACTATATTCCTAACCGCTATGGTGAGGGGTACAGCCTCTCGATCGACTCGGTCAATAAGCTGGCCGCGGCCGGCGCCAAGCTGATCATTACGGTCGACTGCGGCATCTCCAGCGCGCGCGAGATCGAAGCGGCTAAGGCGCTCGGGATGGAAGTGATCGTGACCGACCACCATAACCTGCCGCGGCAATTGCCGACGGCGGCCGCTGGAGTAGTTAATCCGAAAATGATAGTTGGTGAGCACCCTTCCAAGTATCTTTCCGGAGCGGGGGTGGCGTTCAAGTTCGCCTGGGGGTTGTTGCGGGCCGCTGGGTTTAAGGATAGCGTCTTTTTGACTTCACTCCTCGACCTCGCGGCGCTCGGGACGTTTTCCGATGTTGTTACGCTGACCGACGAGAATCGCCTGTTGGCGGTCGGCGGATTAAATTTGATCAACGAACGCCGCCGGCCGGGGCTGAAACAACTGGGGGAGATCGCCGGTCTGCGCCAAAAGGTTGCCGCCGAACAGGTCTATTTTGGCCTGGCGCCGCGGCTTAACGCCGCTGGTCGCCTGGAGCACGCCTCCAAAGCGGTGGAACTCCTTCTGGCGAGCGACGAGGCGGCGGCCAAAATTATGGCCGAAGAGCTTGACCGGATCAATGTCCGCCGCCAAAAACTGGGGGCGGAGATCAAGGAAGAAGTTTTTGCCCGGATCGACCCGGCGTTTCTGGCCGACAATCCTCTGATCCTCTTGAGCGGCGACAAATGGCACCCCGGCGTGATCGGGATCGTTGCCTCCCAGGTGGCCGAAACTTTTGGCCGGCCGACGGTTTTGATCGGGATCAATGAGGGGATGGGGCGGGGGTCGGCGCGCTCGGTTGAAGGGGTTAATATTTTTCTCTTGCTTGACGCCTGCCGCGACTTATTTCTTGATTTTGGCGGGCACGAGGGGGCGGCCGGTTTCGCCATCATCCCCGAGAATATCCCGCGGCTGCGCGAACGGCTGATGGCGGCGGTCAAGGAACAGGTCGACCCGGCGGCGCTGGAGCTCAAGCTTTATATCGACGCGGAACTAAAACCGGCCGAGATCTCTCTTGGCCTGATCAAAGAGCTGGATCGTCTCGCTCCGTTCGGCGAGGGGAATGAGGCGCCGATCTTTCAAATAAACGGCTTGCCCCTGACCGAGTTTAAATTGGTTGGCAAGAACGGGCGGCATCTCAAGGCGTGGTTTGACCTTGACGGGGTCAGGGTCGAGACGATCGGCTTTGGTTTCGCCTCGTCCGGCGAGAAGCTGGTTGTCGGCCACAAATACGATCTGGCGGTTAATTTGGGGACGAACGAATTTAATGGCTTCGAAAAGGCGCAGTTGAGTTTAGTTGATCTAAGGCCCGCCTGAGGCGGGCAAGGAGGCCTAGCAATGAAAATACTGGTGATCGGATCCGGCGGCCGTGAACACGCCCTGGTCTGGAAGATCGCGCAAAGCCCCAAAGTGACCAAGCTCTACTGCGCGCCGGGGAATGCCGGAACGGCGGAACTGGCGGAGAATGTGCCGATCAAGTCCGATGATATTAAGGGCCTCCTTAAGTTCGCTCAAGATAAACAGATCGATCTGACGGTTGTCGGGCCAGAAATCCCGCTGGTTGCCGGGATCGTTGACCTATTCCAAAAAGCGGGGCGGAATATCTTTGGACCGAACGCTAAGGCGGCCCAGATCGAGGGGAGCAAGGTCTTCTCCAAAGAATTCATGGTCAAATACGGGATCCCGACGGCGCAGGCCGGTATTTTTAGTTCCATTAAGGAAGCCAAAGAGTATCTCGATCAAGTCGGCGCCC
>JAGVQF010000034.1 GCA_020051815.1 Candidatus Saganbacteria bacterium
AAAGCCAGCTTACTACTTACAACTTACCACTTACCGCTCTTGAGTCTCAAAAGCCGCTCAAAGACTTTGACGTCCTCGGCTTCAGCCTCGGCCACGAGCTGACCTATACGAACGTTATCACGATGCTCAAGCTCGGCGGTATCCCGGTTCGGAGCTCGGAGCGGGGAGAAAATGATCCACTGATCCTCGGCGGCGGTCCGTGCGCCTTTAACCCCGAGCCGATCGCCGATTTCTTCGACTTCTTCGTCATCGGCGAAGCTGAAGAAGTTTTAATTGAAATTCTGGATGTCCTCCGCAATTCGTCATTCGTAATTCGAAATTCGAAATTAGAAGCCTTGTCAAAGATTCCCGGCATCTACGTCCCCGGCATCAGCCAAACCGTGACAAAGAGATACATTAAGGACCTCTCCCCTACCCCCTATCCCCTATCCCCTATTGTTCCCTTCATCGAAGCTGTCCACGACCGGGCCGTGCTTGAGATCATGCGCGGCTGTAAATGGGGCTGTAAGTTCTGCCAGGCGGGGTGGACCTACCGGCCGGTCAGGGAAAAGAAGATGGAAACCCTGCTTGAACAGGCCGACAAAGTTCTAAGTAACACCGGCTATGAGGAGTTGACCCTGATCTCCCTCTCCAGCGCCGATTATTCACAAATAGAAGAGCTGGCCAAGACCCTGGCCAAAAAATATGAGCAGAAAAGGATCAATATTTCGCTCCCTTCAATGCGCGCCAACTCGTTTTCGATCAAACTGGCCAAAGAGATCGCGCGCGTGCGCAGCAGCAGCGTCACCCTGGCCCCGGAGGCCGGCACCCAGCGCCTGCGCGACGTGGTTGGCAAGAACCTGACCGAGGAGAATATTCTTGACGGCGTTAAAGCCGCTTTCGAGGAAGGGATCGAGGCGATCAAGCTCTACTTTATGATCGGCCTGCCGACCGAAACAGAAGAAGATCTGCTGGGCATCTGCCAGCTGGCCGAAAAGATCATCGAGGTCGGCCGCAGCCATTCCCGCCGGGCCAGGATCACCGTCAATCTTTCGACTTTTATCCCCAAGCCGCATACCCCCTTCCAGTGGGAGGGGCAGATCACGATCGAAGAGACGCTGGCCAAGCAGAAATTCATCAAACAGAACATTCGGAACCGGAATATCGAAATTAAATGGCACCACGCCGAGGCCAGTTTTCTGGAGGGGGTCTTTTCAAGGGGCGATAGAAAATTGTCGGCGGTCATCGAGAAGGCCTGGGAGCTCGGCGCCCGGTTTGACGCCTGGTCGGAGCACTTCAAGTTCGATCTCTGGCAGAAAGCGTTCGCGGAAACAGGGATCGATCCGAATTCATACCTCTTGCCCCGTACCACTGACCAACCTTTGCCTTGGGATTACATCGATACCGGCGTGCCGAAGGCGGCATTGATCAAACAGTCGACTGCCTAATTTCTCGGCAACGAGCTTATAATTCCTCGACAAGCCGAACCGCACTACCGTCATAGCGAAAGTCCGGGCAGTCATAGGTGTCGTTGTTGGGGCTGTCGTTAACCAGGTGGCGGAGAAAATAGATTTCTGGCGGGCTTGCTTTTTCAGCCATAAACCCGCTACAATACATTATCGGATGAATTACCCAAGAATTTCAGGCGATTTTAATTAGAGGAAGAAATAGGAACTTGAATGATAACAGAAGCTGAAAAGAAAATTATTCTGGGCAGCGCCAAAAAATTCGACGTGTCCGAAATTTATTTGTTCGGCTCATCGGTTGAAAAAGAAAACTATAATGATATTGATTTGGCCGTCAGAGGCATCCGGCCTGAATTGTTTTTCACCTTTTATGCCGATCTATTTAGGGCCCTGCCAAAGCCCGTCGATTTGGTCGACCTGTCAGAAAAATCATCCTTTAATTCCCTCATCGAGGAAGAAGGCGCGAAGATCTATGGCAAATCTTGCTAAAACATTTCCTGACCGGCGAGAATTTCACTTATGAATCTTGAAGAGATAAAAGCATCGGTCAAAAAAGATGAGTTTGTCTTGAGCCAACACGCTCACGAAGAACGGCAGGCGGAGTCGATCAGCATCGATGATATTAAAACTGCTATTCTCAATGGCGAAGTTATCGAAAGTTATCCCGAAGATAAAAGAGGGGAGAGTTGTTTGATCTTAGGATATTCCAATGTCCGTCCGATTCATATCGTGTGCGGTCGGGCAAAAATCGGCTGGCTCAAAATTATCACGGTTTATATTCCGAGCCGGCCAAAATGGATCACACCGAAGCAAAGATATAAAGGGGGCAAATGATCATGTCAATTAAAGATGTTTATGGCGATTGCGGTTATTGCGGCGGCGAGGTTGACGAACAGAAAATCAGGGTGGATTTCTGGTGGGAGGGCAAGCTTTATCTGATTGAAGATGTACCGGCCGGGATTTGTAAACAATGCGGGGAAAAATATTTCACCGCTAAAGTTTCCAAGGGGATGGATGAACTGGTCAAGTCTCAAGTGGTTGAACGGACTTTGCAAATTCCGGTTAAAAGATTCAAAGAAGCTTACGCTGTTTAATTGTAGTGCAGCGAATCCGGATCAAATACTGTAAAGACGAAGCGGTCAAATTCATCTCGCACCGCGACCTGATGCGCGCGTTCCAGCGGGCGATAAGAAGAGCCGGCCTGCCGGTCGCCTATTCGCAGGGCTATAACCCTCACATGAAGATCTCCTGGGGCAACGCCTTGAAGGTCGGAGCCGTCTCCGAGGCCGAATTCGCCGAGATCCAGATCGATGGCTGGATCAAACCCCACGAGCTGTTAGCCCAGCTCAACCGGCAATTGCCCAAGGGACTTGAAATTGTCGATGCGAATCTGGTATAATTAACGGTGATCGGGAGATTGGGGAATTGGGATTTGGAGATCGGGGGATTGGGAGATCCGGGCACTGTAAATGGGCCAAATATCCCGTTTCTCCTAATATCCAAATCCCGATATCCCAATTTCCAAATATCCAAATTCCGATTCCCTTGAAGGAGAAATATGTACGCTATTATTGAAACAGGCGCCAAACAATATCGGGTCAGCCCCGGGGATGTCATTGATGTTGAGCTGATTGACAACAAGCAGAGCATCACGTTCCCCAACGTTTTGATGTTCGCCGACGGCGACAAGATCGAGATCGGCACTCCTTATCTCAAGGGGACCAAGGTTTCCGCCAAGGTTCTCGGCGTCAACAAGGACAAAAAAGTCACCACTTTTAAGTACAAACACAAGATCAATTACCATCGGACCATCGGCCACCGGCAAAACTATACCCGCGTGGAGATCGAGGAGATAAAACATGGCGCATAAAAAAGGCGGCGGCACATCCCGCAACGGCCGCGATTCCAACGCCCAGCGGCTGGGGACCAAGGTTTTCGGCGGACAGCAGATCAATGCCGGCGGCATTATTGTCCGCCAGCGGGGCTCGAAGTTCTACCCGGGCGAGAACGCCGGCCAGGGCTCTGATTTCACGATCTTTGCCAAGGCGACCGGCACCGTCGTCTTCACCGGCCACACGATCAGCGTCAAGCCGTCTGCTTAGGCCCGCACACAGCCGCCAATGGCTAAAAAATCCTACCGCAAAATAATCATCAAGATCGGCTCCAGCACGCTAACTAACCCCAACGGCCAACTCGATCTCAATAACCTTAAAAGGATCGTGGCCGAGGCCGCCGGCCTGGTCAAAGCCAATAAAAAAGTCCTCATCGTCACATCCGGTTCGATCGTCACCGGCTCGGAGAAACTGGGCCTCGGCAAACCGAAGTCGATCCCCGAAAAACAGGCCGCCGCCGCCGTCGGCCAGTCGCTCCTCATGCGCCAGTACGAAAAGGCCTTCGAAGCCTTCG
>JAGVQF010000168.1 GCA_020051815.1 Candidatus Saganbacteria bacterium
ACTTGCCCTTGCGGCTCAAGTCGTCGCGGTAGAGCGAAACATCAAGCGCGCCCATCGGGACCGGCTTGCCCTCTTCCTGCTCGATGTACTGGGCCAATCGCTTGGCCAGCGTCACGCCGCGCTGCATGATGCCGACGAGGACAAGATTATCCGTCCCCTTGTTCGTCTCGATGATCTGGTGCGCGATCCGGCGCAGGGCCCGGTTCATTTCGACTTCGTCCATGACGACTTTCGCGTTCGGTTCCGATTTAAGTTTCTTAGCCATAATTATCATTGCCTCCAGTCAGCCATTATATCTTCTTTTTGGCTGACAATTCAACCAGGCGCAGGCAATTGAGCAATGCGTCGCCGGCTTCTCCATGATATTTGTACTGCCCCTGCCCGTCGATCACCGCGAAGGCGCTGCCGTCGCCATTAAAAGCCAGGCCAAGATCGGCCTTCTGCCCGTCCATGGCGGCCTTTAAGCCAGCCAGGTTTTCTTCCTTTGGATCAGGCGCCAGGCCGCCGAATAAAACGTCCCGGTAATTGTTGATCTCGTCGACCCGGCAGCCCAGGCGCTGCAGCAGAACGTCAAAATAGCCCCTGACCGAGCCGAACATCGGATCGACCACTATCTTCAAACCGGCTCTTTTGATCGCCTCGGCGTCGACCGAGGCCTCGGCATATCTAAAATATCGCTCGCGCGGATCGAACCGCTCGATCCCTGGCTCCTTGCCCACTGTCACTTGGCCCTTGATGAAACTCACGCCGCAAAAATCGGCAGCCAGCCCGCCGCCCGTAACCATCACGCCGCCGGCGGCTCCCCTATCTCCGACTTCCCAAACGGCGACAGGCAACGGCATATCTCGTTCAGGTAAATAGCAGCCTATTTTGGCAGTTGTCATGACCTTGACGATTTCGGTGGCGAATTTTTCGGCCAGGAAACGGGAATCATAGCCGATGACCAGGGAATCGTTCGGCTTGAGTGACCCGGCGATCTCCCGGGCGGCGGCTCTCACGTTTCCAAACGTGAATTCTTCCGATATTTTGGCGGTCCAGCCGTCTTTGCCAAATTTGATCATAATTTATTTTTTCGGAGGAGGGAGGATTTGAACCCCCGATACCATTTCTGGTATAGTCGCTTTCGAGGCGACCGCCTTCAGCCACTCGGCCACTCCTCCAACAAGTTTCACTTGTAATGACCAATGTCCAATGACAAATGTCAAATGATGGTATCGCTTCGCGATAATATCATATGTGCCGATAGGCACTCAACCATTAGTCATTATTAATTGGTCATTTGTCATTTCGTTCCGACGAAGTCGGAACGGAAGGGGTGGGATTTGAACCCACGGTACCTTTCGGTACACACGCTTTCCAAGCGAGCGCCTTAAGCCACTCGGCCACCCTTCCATAAAACCGTCGAACGTTGATCGGTTGCGAAGCGCGTCTCGGCTACGTATTTCGGATCCCGGCCGTAGACGCAAACGAAAAACGATACGGGCCGCGTAACCGTAACCGATACCAAGAAAAAATTGCGCCCAGTGCGATTTGAACGCACGACCCCTTCCTTCGCAGGGAAGTACTCTATCCAGCTGAGCTATGGGCGCATAAGACAATTTCGATTATAGCATTCTACGGAAAATAAAAAAACCGCCCCGATTACTCGGAACGGTTTAATTATGTTTAACGACATCTGGAAACCGCGACGTTCAGTCGCAGGTTTCCATGGGAAATTACCCTTCTTCCGTCATGATCCCTTCTTTTTTGGAGAGCCAGACCGCAAAGATGATCAGGGCGACCGAAATGCCGACGATCACCATCCTGATCGTGAACGAATAGTTCTGGAGCAGGAGCGGCAGGATCAGGATGGCGACCAGGTTCATAACTTTGATCAGAGGATTGAGAGCCGGGCCGGCCGTGTCCTTGAAAGGATCGCCGACCGTGTCGCCGATGACCGCCGCTTTATGCGCCGGACTGCCCTTGCCGCCGTGCGCGCCCATTTCGATGACCTTTTTGGCGTTATCCCAGATAGCGCCGGAATTGGATAACAGAACGGCCAGAAGCTGGCCGACCAGGATTGAACCGGCCAGATAGCCGCCCAGAGCCGCCGCGCCCAGGCCAAAACCGACGGCGATCGGCGTAAAGATGCCGATGAGAGCCGGGCCGATCAATTCTTTTTGCGCCGCGATCGTGACTATATCAACGCATTTATCATACTCCGGTTTGTTCTTGCCTTCCATTATCCCCGGTATCTCACGGAACTGGCGCCTGACCTCTTCGACGACAAAGAAAGCCGTGCGGCCGACCGCGTTAATTAATAATGAAGAAAAGAGGAAAGGCACGGCGCCGCCGATCAAAAGACCGATAAAGACATCCGGCATATTGATCTGGATGCCGACCGCGGACAGGCCGCCTTCAACGATGAACGACCGGAAAAGGGCGATCGCGGCAATGACCGCCGTGGCAATGGCAAACCCTTTGGTCAGGGCTTTGGTCGTATTGCCGACCGCGTCGAGCTTGGTAATGATCTCCTGGGCCTTTTTGCCGGCGCCTTTATTGGCGCCCGACATTTCAAATATGCCGTTGGCATTGTCGGAGATCGGGCCAAAAGTGTCTTCGGCCAGGATAAAACCGGTCGTGGTCAGGAGCCCCAGGCCGGCCAGCGCCACGCCGTAAGCCGAAAGGCCGATATCCCCGCCGAAAATTTTAACAGAAGCGAAGATCGTGGCCGCGATGGCCAGGATCGCCCAGACCGAAGATTCTTTGGCCAGGCCAAAGCCGGAAAGCAAGGCGGTGGCCGGTCCGGTCTTGGTGGCGTAAGCTGTTTCCAGCACCGGTCTTTTTTCAGTATGAGTAAAGTAATTGGTGATCCATTCGATGACGATGGCCAGGATTATGCCGGAGAGCGTGGCAAAGAAAAACCGCCAATCCGGGTTACCGGTCGCCGGGTCTTTGAGATAGAAAAAGTTGATCAGGCCAAAGCCGATCGTGGCGCTAACCGCCGAAACGTAAAAGCCAAAATTGATCGGCTTCATCGGGTCGCCGATCTCCGCGGTATCCTTGCCGCGCACGCACATTGTTCCAATGATCGAGGCGAAAACGCCGACCGCGCGCACTAACAGAGGATAAATGATCAACTTGAGCGCGAAGGCCGAAGCGGCCGCCATACCACCGTAGAGAGTGACAAACTCATTGTCCAGCAGTACGCCGGCGCCCAATATGATCGCCGCGACCAGCGTCACTTCGTAGCTTTCGAAGACATCGGCCGCCATACCGGCGCAGTCGCCGACGTTGTCGCCGACGTTATCGGCGATGACCGCCGCGTTGCGCGGGTCATCTTCGGGAATATCTTTCTCCACCTTGCCGACGAGATCGGCGCCCACATCAGCCGCCTTGGTAAAAATGCCGCCGCCGATCCTCATAAAGAGCGCCACCAGCGAACCACCGAAACCAAAGCCGACGAGGACCTTCATGGCATCCTGCTTAAAGATCATAAAGATGATGGTCGCGCCCAGCAGGCCAAAGCCGACCGTGAACATGCCGGAGACCGTGCCGGCCTGGAAGGCGATCTCTAAAGCTTTTTTATAGCTGGTCAGGGCGGCATTGGCCACGCGGGTGTTGGCGCGCACAGCCAGGCTCATGCCGACATAACCGGCGCCGGCCGAGGCGATCGAACCGAGCAAAAAAGCGACCGCGATACCCATGGAGAGCATCGGGTTGGTGGGATATACCCGGGTGTACATAAAATAGAGGACACCGGCCAGGACAACGAGGAAAATGCCCATGACCTTGAATTGCCGGGCCAGATAAGCGTCGGAGCCTTCCCTGATCGCCTTCGAGACCTCGATCATTGCCTTGGTCCCTTCGGGCTCACGCAAAACCTTCCACGCCAGATAGGCGCCGTAGAGCAAGGAAATTATCGCGGAAGCAAACACCAGCCAGAGGAGATTATTTTCGAGAACACCTAACGCGGGCAGGACGATACTTGATTCAGACATTTATTTACCCCTTTCTTCCTCAGCCCTTTCTCCGCCTTCGGCGGATTCATTCCCCTCTCCATCTTCGATGGAGAGGGGGGACGATTTTACGTCAGCGGGTGAGGTGCTAATTATATGATATGATATAATTTTGTCAATGTCTCGACTTCGCTCGGCATTGATCTCGAGCGAGCGAAGCGAGTCGAGAGATCAAATGTTCATTATCACCGAGCATCAGTACAATATAATAATGCACCAGGCGCAGGCCTGCTACCCGCAGGAGTCGGGCGGTTTTCTGGGTGGCCGGGAGAACACGATCCTGGGGGTACTGCCGATCCCCAACAAACATCTCTATGACCGCACCGAGACGTTCGCTTTTGCCGAGAGCGACATCGAGACCGCCTATAATTTTCTGGTCAAACACCGGCTTGAGTACATGGGCGTCTACCACAGTCATCCGAGAGGCATCCCCTATCCTTCCGAACAGGATCTCGCGCACAACCAGAAATATCTTTTTATCGTCGGCCTGCAGGACCGCTACAATCCCGAGCTCTTCGCCTGGCGGGTCGAGAACGGCCAGGTGCGCCAGGAAGACATCAAGATCGTGAGCGACTTCGGCGTCACTGTCCTTGATATCCGGACCGGGCAGCCAAAATTATCCGAAGGCGCCGACCGGGTTCAGCTCGACCGTCTGGCCGAAATGATCGACCAGATGAGGGCCGGCCAGTGCCCTGTCTATCCCAAGCTCGACCCGAAGAACTGGGACGCCTCGTCCTTCAGCACGCTGGCCTAACATGGCTAAAATATTTTTAAACGGCAGGATCGTCCCGCTCGAACAGGCAAAGATCTCCGTGCTCGACCGCGGCTTTCTTTACGGCGATGGGGTCTTTGAATCACTACGCACTTACGGCCGCCGCCCATTCCTCTTGAATGAGCATCTTAAGCGCCTGCTCTTTGACGCGCAACAGTTGAAAATTAAAGTTCCATATTCGCTCTCCCAACTCAAAACGGCCGTCCTTAAAACCGTTTCAGCCAACAATTTTAAAGAGCATTATATCAAGATCATTATTTCCCGCGGAGCAGCCAAAGGCCACGGCCTTGACCCGTCAAACGCGGCGGGCAAACCGACAGTGATCGTTCTTTGCGAAGAATTAAAGCCCTACCCGCGCTCGCTCTACGAAAAAGGCTGGCGGGTTATCATTTCAAAAACGCCGCGGGCCTCGGTGCCGACCTCAAAAATTAAATCGCTTTGCTATGTTGACAATATGCTGGCCATGATGGAGGCCAAACAAGCGGGCGCCGACGAAGCGTTCATGCCGGATGAAAAAGGCCATATCGTCGAAGGCACCGTCAGCAACATCTTTATCGTCAAGCGGGGGAAGATCATCACTCCGCCGGTCGCCGAGCCGATCCTTCAGGGGATCACTCGAGCCCTGGTCATTAAACTTGCCGGGCGCGCCGGCTTCGTGGTCAAAGAACAAATAATCGCGCCTAAAGACCTCAACACATGCGACGAATGTTTTGCTACCATGTCTGGCGCGGGCATTGTCCCTGTCACTTATGTAGTGAAGAAAAAGATCGGGGTTGGGAAGTGCGGCCCGATCACAAACGCGTTGATCGATCTTTGCAAGAGGGAAACATCAGCCCTCACCCGCTAACACTTAACCTTCTCACCCTCTCCCAGAGGGAGAGGGTTCTTCTCTAGCGCCGCCTTGCGTATTACCTTCTCCCTCTGGGAGAAGGGGGACGGTTTGTGACAGCGGATGAGGGCTGTGCTTTTTTTTACTCGTATCTCAGCGCCTCGATCGGCAGGAGTTTGGCGGCGCGCCAGGCGGGCCAGAGCCCGAAGATCAGCCCGGTCAAGGCCGAGAAAGTAAAAGAGAGCGCGATCGACCAGAACGAAACGAGCACTGTCCAACCGGCAAAAGAAGAGATCGCCCATGAGATTAAAACGCCGAGCATAACTCCCATCGCCCCGCCCAAAACGCAAATGAGCACAGCTTCGACCATGAACTGCATTAAAATGTCGCCATTCTCCGCGCCCAGGGCCTTGCGCAGGCCGATCTCATGC
>JAGVQF010000001.1 GCA_020051815.1 Candidatus Saganbacteria bacterium
CGTGATTATTTTGAATATATTATATTACGCCTTACGTATCCCGGACACACGCAGAAATATAGTAATTGGACTGAGCATCTAACCTCGTTGCGAAAACTTGATTCTCGAGCCTATAAAGGCACAAGATATATAGTTAAATATAAACTGCTTAACGCGGCTGATTATGGAGTTCCGCAATGCCGAGAGAGGGTCGTGATTGTTGGAATACGATCAGATATTGAGAACGAATTTCAATTCCCTGAACCCACCCATTCAGAAGACAGTCTTATTTGTGATAAATTCTTCACGGAAGATTATTGGATTCGTCATCAAATCCCCAAAAAGGGCAGAGAGATCCCGACGGGTTACGCGCTCAACAATTCACGTTGCGGGCTATGGAAACCAGTCAAATTGTCCTGGGTAACAATTCGAGACGCTTTGCGTGATGTGCCAGATCCCCGCGAAAATCACAACATTCTTGATCATATCTTTCGTGACAGCGCGAAGAGTTATGCCGGTCACACTGGTAGCGATATAGATTGGCCCGCCAAAACCATTAAAGCTGGCGGGCATGGTGTTCCTGGCGGCGAAAATATGATGCGGTTCCGAGATGGCACTGTTAGATATTTCACTGTATACGAAGCTAAAATCATTCAGACATTCCCACGTAATTATATTATCAAAGGAGCTTGGGGCGAAGCCCTAAGACAAATTGGCAATGCCGTCCCTGTCCTTCTGGCACGAAAGATTGGGATTGAACTTATGCGGACTTTGACAGGGATTAACAACCATAAACATGCTAGCCCGAGTATAGATCTTTATGGCTCAAAACAAGAACCCGCTTATGAATACGCGCGCTGAAAAGAAAACTTACGCTCACCTACGCGTTTCTTATATATATTAGTTGCCGCGATGAGAAAACAATACAAAAACTATCTTGGCAGAAACTTTAATAAGACAAGAAGCCGAGACGTCATCTCAAAAAGGCAAAGATCTAGTTTAATGTCCAGAATTAGATCAAAAAACACAGGGTTTGAATTTAATTTCGTTAAAACATTAAAACACCATGTGAAGAGCAGATTTTTGAATCACGTCATAAGCATTAAAGGCAATCCAGACATTGTGTTCATGAATCAGCGAATATGTGTATTTCTTGACAGTGATTTTTGGCATGGCTGGCAATATCCACGCTGGAGACACTTGTTAAAGAATAATTTCTGGCGAAATAAAATCATTGCTAATAGAAAACGGGACAAAAGAACGACTGAATACCTGAAAAAACATGGGTGGACTGTTTTAAGATTATGGGAGCATAAAATTAAGGACGACCCCATTCACCAAATTAATAGAATTAAATACTTTTTAATGAAATGACATTTATATCCTGATCTACGCATAATTTCTTATGTTAACTAATACAAGTGACTGCCTCTTATGTTTTTCTAAATCCCCCCTCCTCCTCCACTCCCGCGGCTCGGCCTTCCATAAATGCGGCAACTGCGGAGCGATCTTTAGAGATGGCGCTGACGATTTGACGCCGGAACAGGAAAAGGAGCGCTACGAAGCGCACAATAATCACCCTGATGACCCAGAATATTCGTCTTTCGTTGCGCCGATCGTTGATGAAGTTGAAAAACTCTTTACTCCCAATAAAAGCGGCCTTGATTTTGGCGCGAGGCCGGTGCCGGTCATTACAACTCTCCTGCGCGAAAAGGGATATAAGATCGAGCCGTACGATCCGTTTTTCCATGACCAACCGGAGCTACTCAAAAAACAAACCTACGACTATATCGCTTGCTGTGAGGTGATCGAGCATTTCGGCGATCCGGCCAGGGAGTTCAAACTTCTGCGCTCGCTGCTCAAGCCAGGCGGCGCCATGCTCTGCATGACGGAGTTATATGATGAGAGTATTATCGATTTTAAGAAGTGGCGCTACAAGGATGATAGGACGCACAAGTTTTTCTATACACGAAGTTCATTGGAGTGGATCAGGGATAACTTTGATTTTGCGTCGCTCGAGGTTAATGGGAGATTGGTTAGCTTAGCGGCGAGCTAAGGATCAAACACGAATTTCTCACGAATTTGCTCGCTCTCTAATTACCCGAATAACCATGATCGCTAATGCTCGAATCGCACTCGAATTAACTCAAATCCGGATTGGAGAACATTAGCGGGCAATTAGCGGATTAGCGATCAATCACATTCGCGTAATTGGCGAAAAATTAATTAGTGACGATTCGCGTTTTTTGGACGCCACCAAAATTATTTTATATCTCCTCATACAAAATAGACTGTAGATCTTTAATCAGCGTATTCCAATATTTCGGTGTCCCCGACTGCGGAAAGTTGTTCTCAAAATCGGGCTCGGCGGACTGGACAGCCAGCCAGGCGGCGTAGTGGATGAGGCGCATTCCGCGCAGGGCCGGGACTAATTTAAGACCCTGCCGGTCAAACGGCCGGAAAACTTCGTAGCCGTCAATGAACCAACCAAGCTCACGCTCCGACTTCTCAACCGTGTCCGGCAACAACAGCCAGAGATCCTGCGCCGGCGGGCCAAAACACATGTCATCAAAATCGACGACGAAATAACCTTCGTTGGGGCGAAAGATAATGTTGCCCTTATGAAAATCGCCGTGGAGGAGAATGAATTTATTTTCGTCAAACATCGGATCGGCCTTCTGGATAAAGAGCTCGGTCATCTTGGTTAGTGAAGTTTTAAAATCGGGCAGGATAAAATTCGATCCCAGAATTAGTTCGAGATGCTGGTTGGTCGCGACCGCCGGCCTCCAGTACATCCGGGTCGAAGCGCTGTGCTTGGCCCCCACCAGATGGAGACGGCCGATCGTGCGGCCCAACGTCTTCCAGCCCTCCTTGTCGAATTCGTCGACCGCCCGCCCCCCTTTTTTGGGGAAAAGCGCGTAGCTGATGTTTTCAAAGTCAAAAAGCGTCGCGCCGGAGATAGCGGTCGGCACGATGACGGGGACCTCGCTTTCGTGAAGTTCGCTCAAGAAACGATGCTCTTCGAGGATGATCGGCCTGGCCCAGCGGTTGGGGCGATAGAACTTGACGATAAACCGCTCGCCGCCCTCGTGCTTCTCCAGCTCATAAACGCGGTTGATATAGCTGTTGCGCTTCAAGCAGATGTTGCTAAGTTTGGCCCCAACAGTTTTTTCAACTGTGGTAAAAATATTTTCCGGCGTTAAATTTTGCCAGATAGTTTGCATGGTTATCCTTCAGCCCTCACCCGCTAACACTAAACATTCTCACCCTCTCCCAGAGGGAGAGGGTTCTTCTCTTAAGCCGCCATGCGTATCACCTTCTCCCTCTGGGAGAAGGGGGCCGGTTATTCGCCAGCGGATGAGGGCTGATGAGGATATTATATTCCTTTTTCTCCCAAAGAGTAATATAATAGACCCACGAATCATCGGGAGGCAAAAAAATGATCGAAAAAATACACGTTGACGGCAAGAAGAAAGGCGACATATTATTATACGCCCTCTCCACCTGCGGCTGGTGCCGCAAAACAAAAAACCTCTTGAACGAGATAGGGGTCGCCTATGATTATATCGATGTCGATGAGTTATCCGACGAAGAATCGACCAAGCTTGAGAATGAAGTGCTCAAGAAGTGGAACCCCGACTGCACCTACCCCACTATTGTCATTAACAACAAAAGATCGATCAATAAATTTAGTGAATCAAAGCTCCGGGAGCTCGGCAAGTGACCGATGGGCCGACGCAGGCGCAGGTCGACGAGCTTTATCTGCGGCTCAAAAGCGAAGCCGAGGCCTCGGGCTATCATCTTAACCCCAATGTCGAGTTAAGCAATGAGCTGGCCAAAGGCATTCTCATCAATCAAGCGCGCTACGGCTACTGGGCCTGTCCTTGCCGCCGGGCCGCCAACAACAAAGAGCAGGATATCGATATCATCTGCCCATGCTTCTACCGCGATCCTGATCTAAATGAATACGACGCCTGCTACTGCGCCCTGTATGTCTCGACAAAAATACTAAAAGGAGAAAAAGAAGCTATGCCTATTCCCGAGAGAAGACCGCCGAAAGAGTTACGAGTTGCCAGTTCCCAGTTGCCAGTTGGGACAATTTCAAATCTATCACAACCCGTCTGGCGCTGCCGCGTCTGCGGGTATCTTTGTGGCAGAGAAGAAGCCCCAGAGGTCTGCCCCATCTGCAAGGCCA
>JAGVQF010000160.1 GCA_020051815.1 Candidatus Saganbacteria bacterium
CTGCCGGTTTTACCGATAATTTGCCGACCTCGCTCTTTAAGCCTGTCGCGACCCTCCCTTTGGCGATCTTTTTCCAGCTCGGCACGCCTTTCCCCGAGGTCCAACAGCGCGGCTATGCCTCGGCTTTTGTTTTGACCGTTTTACTTTTGCTGGTCAGTTTGATTTCGAGATTTTTGTCGAAGAAGTTTACCAGGCATATTGTTAGATAAGGGAGGCAGACATGAAAACGCACATCGGCATCGAAGGTCTGAACGTCTATTACGGAGAGGAGCAGGTTTTAAATGATATCTCGATCGCGATCCCGGACAAGAAGATCACGGCGATCATCGGGCCATCGGGCTGCGGCAAGACGACGCTCTTGAAATCGATCAACCGGCTGATCGACGAAGTCGATGGTGTCAGAGTCTCCGGCAAGGTTCTGGTCGACGGAGAAGACCTCTATGATCCGAAAGCCGAGGTCACCCATATTCGTAAAAAAATGGGGTTCCTCTCGCAAAAACCGTATCCGCTCCCCATGTCGATCTATGATAACGTGGCTTATGGTCCGAGAATCCACGGGCAAAAAGACAAGCAGAAGCTGGACGCGCTGGTCGAGAACTATCTGCGGGAAGCGAGTTTGTGGAATGAGGTCAAAGACAAACTGCACTCATCGGCGGCCCGGCTCTCTGTCGGCCAGCAGCAGCGGCTCTGCCTGGCGCGGGGTCTGGCGGTTGAGCCGGAAGTCATTCTGGGGGATGAGCCGACCTCGGCGCTTGACCCGGTTTCGGCCGGGCGAATAGAGCGCAAGCTTTTGGATCTCAAGGGTAAATACACGATCGTTATTGTCACTCATAGCTTGAGGCAGGCCCGGCGCCTGGCCGACCATGTCATGTTTTTATATCTCGGTGATCTGGTCGAGCATGGCCCGGCGGCTGAGTTTTTCGATCAACCGAGGGATGAGAGAACGCGGGAATACATTGCGGGCTTGATCGGTTAATTGTCTACTAAAATAGTCGAGATAGTGATATAATTATGGAACAGCGGTCGAGGTTTATGAGATAATATATGGAAAGCAATTTGGAACCTGAGAATGAATTCTCGGTTCCAAATTGCGAGGAACCGCGACTTTAGTCGCAGGTTCCGAGCTAATTTAATAAAGGAGGACTCTGGCAATGGGTATTCTGGAGAACAAGGACGATATCAAGGCGCTGGTGGACGGGCTGAATTTTAAGGAAAAGGTGGACAGGTCGCTCGAACTGATCGAAGCGGCGTACAAAAAATTCGGCGACGGGCTGGTGGTCGCCAACAGTTTGGGCAAGGATTCGGTCCTGGTTTGGGCCCTGGCCAAGCGGGTGAGCCCGAAGATCAAGGGCTTTATCGTGACGACCAGATTTAAGCCCGAAGAGACCAAAAAGTTCATGAAAGAAGAAATAGCCAGATTTCCGGAATTACGGGTTTTTGAGAGTACAAAAGAGATCCCGGACAAGCTCTATCTGACCCACCCGGACCAGTGCTGCGATATTTTGAAGGTCGAGCCGACCCGCGAGGCGGTCAAAGCGATGAAGGTTGAATGCTGGGTGACCGGCCTGCGCTGCACAGAAGGGCGGACCCGGACCGATTATAAGGAAGTTGAAGAGCGGGACAAGGGCCTGCTCAAACTGAACCCGATCCTGATCTGGAAGGAGCGGGAGGTCTGGCAGTATCTGGCGCTCTATCAGGTGCCGGTCAATCCGCTTTACAAAGAAGGTTATCGCTCGCTCGGCTGCGCGCCTTGCACCAAGATCTCGACCGACGAGAACGAGCGCTCCGGCCGCTGGATCGGCACCTCTAAGTGCGGCGGCGAATGCGGTATCCACACCCGGCCGTTAATTGACGTTAAGGGCGGCATCTAAAGGCAGGAATGTTCTTTAGCGCCCTGCTGGTCATCTCGGTCGCGTTTTTCGCGATGAATATGGGGGCGTCAGGCATCGCTCCCTCTTTCGCCTCGGCTTATGGCGCCCGGTTGATCTCGCGCCGGATGACCGCGGTCCTTTTCGCTGTTTTCCTGACGCTGGGAGCGGCCGCCTTTGGCAGCCGGGTCGTCAAAACTTTGAGCGCGGGGCTCTTGCCCAAAGACCTCTTCAGCTTTAACGTTGCCCTGATCATTATAATCAGCGCCACCGCCAGTTTGTTCATTGCCAATATTTTAAAGATACCGCAATCGACCAGCTGGGTGACGGTAGCGGCGACGCTGGGGGCGGCGATCTATTTCGGCAAGTTGAATTGGGTGACGACCGGGCACATGGTCGGCATGTGGCTGGTCTTGCCGGCGATCGGTTTTGGGCTGACGCTCTGGGCTTACCGGGTCATCTATCCGCCGACACAGAAAAATTTATGGTTCTATGAAAAGGTCCATCTCTGGAAACGGCAGATCCAGGTCCTGGCGCTGGTTTCCAGCTGTTACGTGGCTTTTGCGATCGGCGCCAACAACGTGGCCAACGCGGTCGGTCCACTGGCCGGCGCCGGCCTGATCGACCCGTTCTGGGGCCTGCTCATTATCGCGCCGCTCTTTGGCCTCGGCGGCTGGATCATAAATGACCGGACGATGAAGACGATCGGCAAGGAGATCGTGCCGTTAGGGCTGATCACATCGACGATCGTTTCGTTCATCACCGCCACGCTGCTTTTGGTGGCGTCGTACCTGGGCTTTCCGCAGTCGCTGGTCCAGCTCAACACGCTCTCGATCCTGGCGGTGGGGACGCTCAAGCACGAGCATGTCCTGGCTATGAGGGAAAAAGCGACGCAAAAGACCCTTGTTGTCTGGCTGATCGCGCCGATCATCTCGGTCGCGCTCTCTTACGTCCTGCTTGTCCTTTTTAAGGTGTAAAAATGATTCAGATTAAAAATGAATTCTTGATCGAAATGGCTGGTCACGCGAAAAGTTCTTTGCCGAATGAGGTCTGCGGTCTGCTGGCCGGCCGGGGCGGCGAGATAAGCAAGCTCTTCCGTTTGACCAATACTTCCGATACGCCGGAGCTTTGTTATTTTATGGACGCCAAAGAACAGTTCAAAACGATGAAGGAGATCAGGCAGTTAGGGCTGGAGCTGGCCGGCATCTATCATTCACATCCGGAGTCCGTGGCCTATCCGTCGGCTAAAGACGTCGAGTTGGCCTATTATCCCGAGGCGATCTATATTATAATTTCAATGAAAGACCCCATTAAACCGCTGATCAAGGCCTTTAAGATCGTGGACGGGCAGATCACAGAGGAAGAAATAAAAGTCATATGAAACCATTAAAAGCAAAAGATCTTGTCATGCCGTATTTTGTCATCGGTGGGGTCAAACTGCGCGAGCCGATCTTTACCATGCCCGGCATCTGCCGCCTCTCGATCGATAATCTCGTGCGCGAGGTCAGCGGGCTCAAAGAAAAAGGGATCGACAAAATACTCCTCTTCGGCTTGCCTGAGCGAAAAGATGCTTACGCCAGCGAAGCTTACGCCGAAAGCGGCATTGTCCAGCAGGCGGTGCGGGCGATCAAAGAAAAAGTTAAGGGGCTAACGGTGATCACCGATGTCTGTTTATGCGCCTATACGGTACACGGCCATTGCCGGATCATGAAAGAGTCGCGTGTCTCGGGTCGCGAGTCGCGAGATATTGATAATAAAGCGACTCTGGAGGCGCTGGCGAGAATCGCGCTCTCGCAGGCGCAGGCGGGAGCCGACATTGTGGCCCCCTCGGCGGTCATGGATGGGCAGGTCAGGGCGATCCGGAAAATTCTCGACAAGAACGGTTTTAAGAATGTAAAGATACTGGC
>JAGVQF010000008.1 GCA_020051815.1 Candidatus Saganbacteria bacterium
GTTGGAAACCTGCGGTTGAACACTGCAATTCGAGTGAGGGTCGGAAACCTGCGACTGAACGTCGCAGTTTCCTGCTTGGTTTTTCAAAGGGATAAATAATGCAAATTGAAGAATACTATAACAATAAATCAGCTATTAATGAGTTAATAAAATCAACTGGCAAAGGATCTGACCATGAATTTCTTAATAATGTTTTGAGTTATAATCTTATTAAAAGCATCGATGGGTTGAATGCGTCAACAACAAACTTGAATCGATGGATGATTGCCTTGATTGTTGTGCAAATATTATTAATAATTGCGCAGATTTTATTATAGGTTGTCGGCTGGCAAGGGGTTTCATAAATATGAAAATACAATGGTGATAAATATGAAGGGGGACAATATAATGATTGATCGAATTAAGTATTTGCTAATTGTTTTTGGCGTTTTTTTACTGGTTGTTTATTGCGTCTATTACGCGTTATTTAAGAAAACGGATGAAATTGGTTTTTTGGGGGCTGGCAAAATTGGCAGGCAGGTATTCATCCAAACAATGAACGAGTATGGCATTCCTGACATTGAAGTCAAAAGTGATTTTTTCGATCATAATATATTGGAAAGAATAATTATCGGTGAGCCATTAAGGACGACAATTAGGTTTAACATACAAAATGATCAAAAGGTTATATTTGATAGAAAGATGACAGAAGCGTATTTGAATCAACCGTATAATATCATTACGGATATATTTAGGGGTAAGATTGTTATGCAAGAAGAATATAGCCTTTCAAGTAAAGAATTGATTAATATGATTAAGAACAATAGGATTGTAACAATCGAGGATCTTTTTGCTGGACTTGGGTTTAAGCGATTTGAGATACATATAAAAGGCGTGCCTCAACACATCGTAATAATTCGTAAAACAAGAAATGTTGGCCATGTAGGTGGCGAATGACGCCGCTTCGTCAATGTTTGTTGTTTTGCATTATAACTTCGTGGGCCGCGACGTTCAGTCGCAGGCATTCAATAATCTAATATGAAAACATTCCATTATACATTTCGCACATATAAGAAAATGCAGTTATTAGAGGGCGAAATAGCTAAGGATTTAGGACCAATGTTCGAGAAAATATGTAAATCTAAGGGGTTTGAATTGATAGTATTCAATGTACTTGTCGACCATGTCCATGTTTTAATCCGAAAAGGTATCGCTGACAGCAACGAATATGTGATGAAAATGCTCAAAGGGATTAGCTCTAGGGAAATATTTAACAGATATCCCGGGAATAGGCTTGAATTTAGAAAGTTATGGGGTAGGGGTTATCATGCTGTAGAGATTAAAGATCAGGAAGCGCTGGACAAGACAATATTATATATAAAAAACCAAAAGATCAATGGCATTGATAAAAGAGCTTTGCGTGGCTGGAAACCGCGACGTTCAGTCGCAGGTTTCCAGCCATCTCAGAGTCGCGGCGAGCTCGTCTCTAAGCCAGCCGTAAGTTTCCAACCCGCATCCGGGAGCAGCCCAGCATGAACCAAAAGCTTAAACTAATTAATAATCTCCTTGAAAAGCGCAGTGCCCGGCGCAAAGAGGGCAAATTTGTCATTGAGGGGCCACATCTAATAGAAGAAGCCGGTGATAAGTTAAACTTCATCGTTTACTGCGAAAAACTGCCGATCGTCAAGAAGCTGGAAGATGAGGGCGTCCCAGCTTATAAAGTATCGAAAGAACAGTTTGCCGAACTGTCGGGCGTAGAAGCGCCACAGGGAGTTTTGGGGGTAGTCAGGGAGTTTGGCTATCAGTTCAGGGATGTGCTCAAGGCGGATAAAACGCTGATCGTTTTCTGCGTCGGGGTCCAGGACCCGGGCAATCTCGGCACCATTATTCGCTCGGCTGACGCTTTTGGCGCCAGCGGGATCATACTTTCGAAAGGGACGGTCGATCTCTACAACCCCAAAGTTGCCCGCTCGACGATGGGCTCGCTGTTCCACTTGCCGATCATCACGACCGAGGATGAAAAAGAAACTATCGGGCATTTGAAAGAAAAAAATGTTAAAATAGTTGCCACCGAGGCCTCGGCCAAGCTTAATTGTTTCAATTCTGATCTCAAAGGCCCAACAGCTTTTCTGATAGGGAACGAAGGAGCCGGCCTTTCCAAAGAGATGATCGGCCTTGCCGACGAATCAGTCAGTATCCCAATGGTCGGCAAAAGCGAATCTCTAAATGCTGGTGTTTCTGTTTCGGTTTTGCTTTATGAAGCTTCAAGGCAGAAATCCCAACCCTCTCCCTCTGGGAGAGGGGGGTAGGTTTAGCGTCAGCGGGTGAGGGCTGTAATAATTCTATGCAAGATAAGATAAAACAACTCAAAGAAGAAGCGCTCAAGGCGATCGGGGAAACCCAGACGGTCGCCGCTTTGGAAGAAGCACGGGTAAAATACTCGGGTAAGAAGAGCGAATTGCAGGAATTCCTCAAATCGCTTGGCCAGGCCGCGCCGGAAGACCGGCCAAAACTTGGCGCCATGGTCAACGAAGCCAAATCGGCGATCGAACTTGCCCTCGGCGGCCGCAAAGCCGTCTTGCAGAATAGCGAACAGACCAAAAAGATAGCGGCGGAAAAAGTCGATATCACGATGCCCGGCAAGGGGATCAGACGCGGGCATCTCCACCCGCTGACCCAGGTGATGGAAGAAGCCAAGGGAATATTTATCCGCATGGGCTTTGAGATCGCCGAAGGGCCGGAGGTCGAGACCGACTATTACAATTTTGATGGGCTAAATATCCCACCTCATCATCCCTCCCGCGACATGTGGTCGACTTTATTCATTAAAGACGATGTTTTGCTGCGGACCCACACTTCGCCGGTCCAGATCAGGGTGATGGAAAAGCGCAAACCGCCGCTGGCTATCATCGCCCCCGGCCGGGTCTATCGGCGCGATTCCGACGCCACTCATTCCCCGATCTTCCACCAGCTTGAGGGTTTTCTGGTCAATAAGAACGTCACCTTTGGAGACCTCAAAGGAACACTGACCGAGTTCCTTCGGCAGATATTCGGCAAGGAGAAGAACGTGCGGTTTCGCCCAAGCTTCTTCCCGTTCACCGAGCCCTCCGCTGAAGTCGATGTTGAATGTGTGCTGTGCAAGGGGAAAGGGTGCCGATTGTGCAAAGAGACCGGCTGGCTCGAGATCCTTGGCTCCGGCATGATCGACCCGAACGTTTTTAAGGCCGTCGGCTTTGACCCGGAGAAATACAGCGGGTTTGCCTTTGGCATGGGGATCGACCGGATCGCGATGCTGAAATACGGGATCGATAACATCCGCTTGCTTTACGAGAACGATGTCCGCTTTTTGGAGCAATTTTAATGAGAGTGCCGATCGATTGGCTTAAAGAGTTAATTATCTTCCGGTCCAGCCCGGGGCAGGTGGCCCAGATGCTGACGATGGGCGGGCTGGAGACGATCCTTTTGCCTGATGATGTACTGGAAGTCGATGTCTTGCCAAACCGCTCGGACTGCTGGAGCGTGCGCGGCATCGCGCGCGAGGTCTCGGCGCTGACCAAATTTAAACAGAAACCACTGCAGACAAAACTTAAAGAATCATTTAAGAAACTGAATAGTGCCGTTAAAGTCGAGGTTCGCGACAAAGACCTCTGTCCGCGCTACATGGCCCGGGTGATCGAGAACGTCAAGGTCGCGGAGTCGCCTGAATGGTTAAAGAAGAGGTTGGAGCAGGCGGGTATGCGGCCGGTCAATAACGTCGTCGACGTGACGAATTACATCCTGCACGAGATCGGCCAGCCGATGCACGCCTTTGATGCCGCCCGCGTCAAAGACCAGTTCATCATCGTCCGCCGGGCAAATCCCGGGGAAAAAGTCACAACACTCGACGGCAAGGAGCACAAACTGGAGTCCGATATGCTCGTCATTGCCGATCCGGACAAAGCGATCGCCGTCGCCGGCACGATGGGCTGTGCCAATACCGAGGTCAGCGCGGCCACCAAAACCGTCATTTTGGAATCAGCGTATTTTAATCCGATCTCTATTCACAAAACATCCAAAGAACTCAAGACCAGAAGCGAATCATCCCTCCGCTTTGAGCACGGGGTCGACTGGGACGCCGTCGAGGAAGCTCTTGACCGCGGGGCGGCGCTGATCGCCGAGCTGGGCCGGGGCGAGGTCTTAAAAGGCAAAGTCGACGCGATCGGCAAAGAAATGAAACCGGGAGTCATAGAATTGCGCGTGGACAGAGTTAATCAGACCCTCGGCGCGGAAATCCCGACCGGGGATATGACCAGTATCTTGATCCGGCTTGGTTTTAGTCTAAAGAAAATTGACAGTAGA
>JAGVQF010000092.1 GCA_020051815.1 Candidatus Saganbacteria bacterium
ATCTATATGGGGCGCTGGCCCTGATCTTTCTTTTGGGCGTCGGGAATATTTTTATCACTTCGTCGATCCAGACGATTTTACAGCACAAGATCCCGCGCCAGATCAGAGGCAGGGTCTTCGGCGTCCAGAACATGCTGATCAATTCGGCCTTTACCCTGCCGGTGGTCGTCTTTGGGTTGGTGGCCGATCTCTTCGGTATCTTTTTTGCCCTCGCCGTCCTGGGCTGGTGCTTGCTCCTGACCGGCCTGGCCGGGATGTTCTTGCCTAAGTTTAGGACTGTCTAAGCGCGGGCACGATATTTTTCAAATGGAATTCGCGCCAGAATTTGTCTGATATTTCCCCTTCAGTTAAAAGAGGGAGGAGGTAGTCGCGGAAAAGGTTTTGCTACCCGCCTTGCGTTTTTTCTAATTCTCCCACGATCCCGATATAAATTAATTTGAGGTATTCGGGCAGAATGTGGGGGAAAATGAGATAAGAGCGCGTCAGCATTGTCAGGGCAATTTTAAAATCAGGCTCTGCATCAGGCGGCGCGTCAAAAGTATAACCGCCGCCTTCTGTATTTTTCGCGTAATTTATGCCGGTTTTTTCCTGAAGCAGGGCGCAAAGCCGGGCTAAGGCTGGTTCACGGCCGTTTTTCACCACGAATTCAATGGTCCAAGAACTGCCTGGCTGGCGCGATTTTGTAAAACAATTAAGGAAGTCGTTGTTTGAAGCGATTATTGCTTCTGAAAGCAGGAGTTGGCCTTCGTCATCGGTCCGTTGAAAGAGATAGCGGGCATTGGTTTCGGAGAGGACGATGTGGTCGGGGCCGCTTTCGGGATCGGCGCCGGCGCTGGCGATGATCTCGGAAAGCGCGGCGGCATGGGTCCCGAGGAGGGGCAGTCCCCGGTTTCTGCCCATATCGCGCACGAATTCCGCCGGCGTTTTTTTGTCGGGCGACGCTCCATTTAACGCGGCTATTATCGCCGGCCAATCGCCGTTCCTTATTATACCAGGGGAAGAATTGCTGATCGTTTGCCCGTTGTCCGGGATAAAATATTTTAGGAAATTGATGACTCTTCTCTCAGCGATCTCTTTGCCAATCCCCTTCCGCAGCTTTTCTCCAATGAGATCGCCTTCTCTGACAAATGCTTTTACGCCCAGAAGTTTTCCAATCGCCGGTTTTCCGTAAATGACAAAAGACATGCCTGACATATAATATGTATCGGCGCCTGTTACAAGAAATTTCATTTTTCGCGGTTCGTGATATACTTTAACGGGATGAGCCAAAAAGTTTGCAACTACTTTATCACCCTGCGCTGTAACGACTCTTGCGAGTATTGCTCGATCTGGCGGAACGAAGAATATCAAAAACTCGAAGAAAAGCCCTACGACCTGGCGCTTTTAAAGAAGGCGGGGATCAAGCATCTCAATATTATGGGCGGCGAGCCGCTCCTGCGCGAAGACCTCCCCGAGATACTTCGCCGGGCCAAAGCGCTCGGTCTGGAGACGGCGCTGGCGACGAATGGGATACTTTATGGGGAAAAGGGAAGGCAGATAGATGGATTGATAGATAGATTGTTTTTTTCGCTTGATTATCCCTTTGCGGCCGAGCATGACCGCAGCCGCGGCGTCGAATGTTTTACCGAAGCATTGAGCGGCATCAAATTGGCCAAAGAGCGGGGCGAGCGGCCGATCATTAATTTTACCCTGACGCGCGACAGCGTCCGCTTTCTGCCGGAGATGGTCGACCTGGCCGAAAAGCTCGGCGTGCGCGTCCATTTGAGCCCGGTCTATGATCATTTCGGCACGCAGGGCTTTGAGAGCATTACGGTCGACCATATCAGATATTTTGCCCGCCGTCCGAACGTGCTCGTCAACCTGGCGGCGCTCGAGTTTGTCCGGACGGGCGGCAACCGCACGCTTTACCCGCGCTGCCGGGCCAGGCAGACGACCATCACGCTCATGCCCGACGGGACGCGGGTTTCACCCTGTCTTTTTAACCCGAACGGCCGGCAGGGGAATGAGGCGGCCTGTTCGTCTTGCATGCGCTGGCCGTATATGCTACCATCCTTTTCGATCGGGCTGGACAAATATTTCTGGCTCAATCTATATTCGGAAATGATCAAAAGGGGGAAAATCTAGATGAAGATCGTAATGCTCTCTCCGTATTTCTATCCTCACACCGGCGGCACCGAAAAATATGTCCGCGACCTCGGGGCCGCCCTGATCCAGCAGGGCCACGAGGTCACTGTCATCTCGAATAATCTGCCGAAAGAAAAGAACGCCCCGGCCCACGAGACATTGCCCGAAGGGATCAAGGTCATCCGTCTCGACGCGATCGACATGTTCTCGTATCTGCCGGTCAGCACCCAGTTCAATTTAAAAATGCTTGAGGGTTTTGATATTGTCCATGTCCACGTGCCGGCCTTTAGTTTCCTGCGCTCGGTCGCCGGGAAAATAAAACAGCCGCTGGTCGTGACCTATCACTGCGACGTGACGATCTCCGAGAAATATTTCGGCGTGCCGGTCCCCAAGTGGGCCGTGCCGGTCTTTGAAGGGGCCTCCAATGCCTTTGCCAAGTCTCTTTTGCCCAAGGCCGACGTTGTTTATAACACGACCGAGACCTATGCCGAAACCTCTCCCGTCATGAAACACGTGCCGCACCGCGCCATCCCGATCGGCATCTTTTATGAGAAGATTGATGAGATCCAGAAAAAGCTCAATCTGACGCCGGACAAAAAGAACCCCAAGCAGCTGCTCTTTCTGGGGCGCCTCGCCGGCAACAAAGGCTGTGATTACCTGGTCAAGGCGATGCCCAGGGTGCTCGAAAAATTCCCAGACACAAAACTGATCATCTGCGGCGACGGGGAGGAAAAGGCGCACATACTTGACCTGATCACGCAGTTCGGCATCGGGCCGGCGATCACATTTCTGGGCACGGCGACTTTTGACAAGCTGGTCGAGCTCTACTACACCTCGATCGCCTATATCTTCCCGTCGATCAATCGCCTCGAGGCCTTCGGCATCGTCCAGCTCGAGGCGATGGCCAATTACACCGCGGTTGTGGCCTCCGACATCCCGGGACCCAACGCCGTCATGGAGTCCGGCAAGTCCGGATTGCTTGTCCCCAAACAGGACCCGGAGGCCCTGGCCAATGCGATAATTTCGATCTTAGCCGATCCAGAAAAAGCCAAAGCTATGGGGCGGCGGGGCAGGGAGCTGGTCGAGACCAAATATAACTGGAAGACGATCGTCAAACAGGTCGAGGCTATTTATCAGGAAGTTCTTGCCAAGAAAAAGTGAAGATACTGGTCACCGGCGGCGCCGGGTTTATCGCTTCGAACATCGTTGACGCCTATATCGCGGCCGGGCACGAGGTGGCGGTGGCCGATAACCTGACGACCGGCAAAAAAGAGAACCTCAATCCCAAAGCCGAGTTTTTCCCCGTTGATATCCGCGACCCTCGTTTGGCCGAAGTGATCAATGAATTCGCCCCCGATATCATCAACCACCATGCCGCCCAGATCGACGTGCGCAAATCGGTCAGCGACCCGGTCTTTAACGCCGAGGTCAATGAACTGGGGACGCTCAATTTGCTTAACGCCGCCGTCCAGTCAAAGGTCGGCAAGATCATTTTCGCTTCGACCGGCGGCGCACTCTACGGCGAAGTGGCAGAAAAAAGCGGCGCGGCCGAAGCTCATGCCATGGAGCCGATCTCTCCCTATGCCATCACCAAGCGCTCTGTCGAGATGTATCTTTACGCCTACTGGAAGTTAAACGGATTAAAGTTCACCGTACTGCGCTATGGCAACGTCTTCGGCCCGCGGCAGGACCCGCTGGGCGAAGCCGGCGTGATCGCTATCTTTTGCGGCAAGATGCGTCAAGGCGAGGCGCCGACGATCTATGGCGACGGCAAGCAGCTGCGCGATTATGTATATGTGAGTGATGTCGCGGACGCTAATCTTTTGGCTTTGACGCAAGGTGAGAACGAGTTTTTTAATGTCGGGACAGGAGTCGGGACTTCCGTCAATGAACTCTTCGCCGTCTTAAAAGAGCTGATGGGGTTTAAAAAGGACGTGGTCTACGCTCCGGCCCGGGCGGGCGAGCTTTTTCGCAGTGTGCTTAACTGCGGCAAAGCCAAAAAAGGTTTGGGCTGGACGGCGAAGGTCGAGGTTAAAGCAGGGCTCAAAAGAACTTTGGACTGGTACAAAACAGGCGGTTAGCCCATCCCGAACTGCTTCTTTACCATTCCCAGCAGTTTAAAAAGATCGAACGGCTTTGAAACATAGCCGCTGGCCCCTTTGGCCAGGCCGGCCTTGATGTCTTCGTCGCTCGTCTTGACCGAGATCATGATAACGGGGATGTCCTTGGTCTTGGGATTATTTTTGAGCTGCCCGCAAACTTCGAGCCCGCCCATGCTTGGCAGCATGATATCGAGGAGAATAAGATCGGGCTGCTCGGCTGCCGCCGTTTTTAGGCCGTCGGCGCCGTCGGCTTCGATCCTGGTTTCAAACCCTTCGAGCTCAAGTATCTCGGCGATCATTTTGGATGTCGCCGGATAATCTTCAATGATGAGCACCTTCTTGGCCATGGCCAGATTATATCATGTAGCGGCGATTTTGTGATATAATTTCCGGCGTGAAGAAAAAGATCTTGTATTTTTTTTCCGATACCGGCGGCGGCCATCGTTCGGCGGCGGCGGCGATCATGGCCGCGGTCTCCCACCTCTCAAAAGAAAAATATACGCAGGAGATGATCGATGTTTTTGCCGAGTGCTCCGGTTTTCTCAATGTCTTTGCCCGGCTCTACGGGCCGGTCATCAAATATTCGCCGCGCCTCTGGGGCCAGCTCTATTACTGGTTAGACGATGAGAAAAAGCTGGAGCAGCTCGAGCGGATCTCCCGGCCTTTTATCCTGGCCGAGCTAAAAAAGCTGATCGACCTGCGGCGGCCGGATCTTATCGTCTCGGTCCATCCGATGGTCAACCATCTGACGGTCAAGGCCATCCGGGAGAGCGGCCGGCGCGTCCCTTTCATTGTGGCGATCACCGATCCGGTCACGCTCCACCGCGCCTGGATCGCGCCCGAAGCCGACCGGGTCGTCGTTGCCACCCCCGAAGCCAAACAACTGGCGGTCAAGTACGGGATGCCCGAGAAAAAGATCAAGGTCATCGGCATGCCGATCGATCCCAAATTCTTTTTGAAGGACAAAGACAAGCAATCGGCGCGCAAGCGTTCGCGTCTGGCGCCGGGGCGCTTCACGATCCTGATGATGGGCGGCGGCGAGGGGGCGGGAAAAATGAACGATATCATTAAGGAGTTCGAAAAGAAAAAATTTGACGGCCAGCTGATTGTCATCACCGGGCGCAACCGCCAGCTTGAGGCCCGGCTCAAAAAACAGGCCGGCCAGTACAGTTTTCCCATGCGCGTCTTTGGTTTTACCAACCAGGTTCACGAGCTGATGGCCGAGTCTGACCTGATCATTACCAAAGCCGGCCCCGGCACGATCGCCGAGGCGCTGGCCATGAACCTGCCGATCATCATCACGGCCTGGCTGCCCGGACAGGAAGAAGGCAATGTCGAGTTTGTCGTCAGGGAGAACGTCGGCCGCGTCAGCCGCGACCCCGAGCGGGTCGTGGAGCTTGTCCAAGAACTACGCTCAACTGATGAGTTCGAGGAGCTGAAAAATAACATCAAGAGAGTCGGCCGCCCGGACGCGGCTTTGGGTATTGCGCGTGAAATATTTAGTTTTCTTTAGTTTAATATTCCTTCATTTGTCATTTGTCATTTGTCATTTGTCATCCGCAGATACCCCGTATCTGCGCGACGTTCCCGAGGGCCACTACGCCTATGATGCCGTTTATGACCTGATCAGGCAGGGGATCACGGGCGGCTTTCCCGACGGCACCTACCGGGGCAAACAACTGATGACCCGCTATGAGATCGCGGCTTTCATCTCAAAATTCGCCGCTTCAAAGCAGCTCTCCCGCGGCATCAGCGAAAAGCTGATCGAAGAGACCAAGTCAGAGATCGCGCTGATCGAATACGGATCGGCGCAAGAAAAAAAAATGACCCGCTATTTTGGCAGTCTTCTCGGCGAATGGCGGCGGGGAGAGGCCCCGGCCGTTTCCGGCGGCCAGTCCCGCTATCGCCTCAAGGCCGGTTTGGCGAAAAATTTCTCCGATCGGGCTTATCTTGATATAAATCTCGATACAATGGACTCGGGCTTTGGCGGCGCCTCAAGAGACCTCGTTCGGGAGATGCTTGATCTCACCGGTCGGCTCCGCTGGGGGACCAATGAGCTCAAGGTGACGGCCGGCCCGGGCGAAGTTATCCATAACGATAGTGGTCTTTTCCCAGCCGAAAATGGCGTCGTCTACAACCGCCCCTGGCGGGGGATAAGTTTTTCGAGCGGCGCCGGTCAAACCGATTTTTCGTTCGGTCTTCTTTCACGCTCGGCCGACCCATCGGGCTTGATCGGCTTATCTGAATTCAACGCGAAGATCACGCAGAGCTTTTCGACCGTCAAGCTGACGCTCAATCCCAGATTTTTTTATGACCGGTCAGGCGGGCGGGATGTCAGGGGGGAAGTGGGGGTGGAACTTTCCCCCTCAAAAGATATTTCAGCCGGCTTGCTGGTCGGGGCGGCCAAGACGTCAAATTGGCCGCACGGGCTGTTTCTGCGCGGCGAGCTGGCGTTGGGTGAAAATATCCTGATCACGGCCCAACGGGTGGGCGGCGAATATCGCGAGAAATATACCTACAATATACTTGATATTTTTAACCGCAACCTGGCCGACGGCTCAACCAGCCTCGGGCTTGAGTTGTTCGAGGATTTTGACCGCCAATGGTACGCCATCTTGAGGGGTGACTACACGCAGCCGCCGGAGGCTGTGACCGGCCGGTTCTCCCTCGGGAAAAATGTCGCGGAGGCGGCCTCTTATGAGATCGTTTATGAGGTATATAAAACGCAAGAGGTTGCCCAGTCGCTCGGGTTGGCGGCGAACTTTAAATTCTGATATACTAATATATGGGTAATAATATGAAAAAAGCGCTTTTACTGCTTGCCACATACTGCTTACTGCTGACTGTGGCTTTCGCCCAGGAGTTGAAGCTCAAAGACGTGCCGGACGACCACTGGGCCGCTTCGGCTGTCTATGACCTGGTCAAGTTAGGCGTGACCCGCGGTTATCCAGACGGCACATTCCGCGGCGGCAAACCGATCACCCGCTACGAGACGGCGATCTTTCTCTCAAAATTGTCAAAGGCGATCGGCGGCGATGACCTCAAAGCCGAGATAGCCGCGCTCCGCGATCAACTGGTCGAGATCAAGAACGCGCCCAAACAGGAGATCAAACTGGTCGGCCATTACAAAGGCGACTTTAAAGAGGGGGGGGTTCTCGCCGCGCCGGGCCCGGCCGCGGAAAAAGCCGGCGCCGCCAATTACCGGCTGGTCCTCTCGGCCAAGAAAGAGTTGGCCGAGAACGCCGACATGAAGATCAATTTCGACACGATGGATTTTGGTTATTTTGCCGACGGTACGGCTTATTTCCCCGGTAAAGGGCAGCTGGCCTCCGAATTGCTCGACATCGAGTCAAACCTAAAGCTCGACTCGGTGAACTTGAAACTGACTTATGGGCCGGGACCCAAACAGCATTTTGCCGACCCGACCAACGCCTTTCCCAGCGAGGTTGGCGTCGTCTATGTGCGCCCAAAATCCGGGATCGAGGCCGCGACCAAGCTTTTCGGCGCGGATGTTTCGGGCGCGTACTATTCGGCGCAGGGGCAGACGCTTGATACGAGCGGCCGGGTCAATAACAGCTGGCTGACCGGCACGATCAGCTACACGCTGGAAAAATTCCTGCTCCTAAATGCTTTCAAGGTTGGCGTCACCGGCGATTATGTCTCGCAGGGCCTTTTTTCGGCGGCCGACCGGAGCGTCAAAGCCAAAGTTGAATTTTCCGCTCCTTTAGGTGATAAGGCTGAAGCGTCAACAACCGTGGCCGTGGGCAGAACACCCAGTAAAATGATGGTCAAGGGCGCGTTCTCATTGAAAGATCCGCTGGAAACCGGCACCGTGATCACCGTCAGGGCGGCCAAGGTCGGCGCCGAATATATCGACACCAGATTTTACGGCGAACAGATCGAGCTGGCCGGCTTTGACTCTTTCAGCCGGCCGCTGGAGAACGGCACGGTTAACCTGGGCGGCGAACTGACCCAGTATGTTTCCGACCGGACACGTTTGATCGGTAAGGGCGATATCAGGCTGGGTGGCGACTATAAATACTCGGGTGACAAGGCGCGGTTGACCGCCCAGGGCGGCATCGAATATAACATCGCGCCCAACGTCAACTTTGACGCGGCTTACCGCGTCCATCAGGACAAAGCGACCGGCGATACCTCTGATTTAGCGGCGGTCGGCCTGATGTATAAATTTTAACCTCACTTGATCATCGGCAAGAAGATCGTCCGCCTCGATTCTATTGATTCCACCAGCGACGAAGCCCGTCGGCGGATAAAAAATAGCGAAGGGGAGGGACTGGCCGTCATCGCGAAGCGCCAATCGCGGGGGAGAGGCAAACCGGGCAGTGCCTGGTTCTCTCCGCCGGGCAACCTCTATCTTTCGGTTGTGATCAAACCCTATAAAAATCCCAAAGATCTGGTTCCGATCACCCTGCTCGGCGCGCTGGCCGCACGCGCCATGATCGTTTCTCTTACAAAACTTCCGGTCGTTATCAAGTGGCCGAACGACCTGCGTGTTCACGGCAAAAAGATCGGCGGCGTGCTGACGGAGCGGCTGGCCTCCGGCCACGTCATTATTGGACTCGGCCTCAACATTAACTCGGAGCGGCGCGCCTTTCCGGCGGAGCTTAAAGCGAGCGCAACGTCGCTCAAGATCGAATCGGGCAAAAAATTCGCCCTGAATAAATGCGCAGCGTCGTTATTGAGAGAGCTTGACTGCGAATATCTTGCCTATCTTTCGAAAGTTTGATAACATCATAATATTATGGCAATTAGAGGGATAAGAGGGGCGACCGTCGCCACGGCCAACACAAAAGAGGCGGTCATTGAAGCGACCAAAGAGCTGTTGGGCGAGCTGGTCAAAGAAAATGGCATCAAAATTGAAGAAGTTGCTTCGGCGCTCTTTTCTTCGACCGACGGGCTTGACGCCGAATTCCCCGCCGTGGCCGCCCGCGAACTGGGCTGGCACGACACGCCCCTTCTGTGCATGCAGGAGATCAATGTGCCGGGCAGCCTGCAGGGCTGCATCCGGGTGCTCCTGCACGTAAACACTGACAAGCCCCAGAAAGAAATGAAGCATGTCTACCTTCATGCGGCCAAGAACTTGAGGAAATAAAAAATGATCATTATTATGAAGCCCGGTGCCTCCGATGACCAGATCGGCCACGTCACCGATAAATTAAAGAAACTCGGCTTTGGCATCCACCTGTCCAAAGGGGCCGAGCGCACGGTGATCGGCGCCATCGGCGATAAGAGCGCGCTCCAGCTCGAAACGATCGAGATGCTGCCGGGCGTTTCCGAGATCGTCCCGATCCGCAAGCCCTACAAGCTGGTCAGCCGGGAGTTCAAGATCGAAGACACCGTTGTCAAAATAGGCGGTAAGTTCTCGATCGGCGCCGGCCAGCCGGTCGCCGTCATCGCGGGGCCGTGTTCCGTCGAGAGCCGGACAGGATTGCTCGAGATCGCTGAAGATGTCAAAAAAGCGGGGGCGGCGGCTCTGCGTGGCGGGGCTTTTAAGCCGCGCACTTCACCATACAGCTTTCAGGGCATGGGCGAAGAGGGTTTAAAGATCCTCAAAGAGGCGCGGGAAAAAACCGGCCTGCCGATCGTGACCGAAGCGCTCGACACCCGCGAAGTCGCTCTCGTCGCGCAATATTCCGACGTCATCCAGATCGGCGCCCGCAACATGCAGAATTTTAACCTCCTGCGCGAGGTTGGTAAGGCCAATAAACCGGTCCTGCTCAAGCGCGGCGCGGGCTCAACCATCGAAGAACTGCTGATGTCGGCCGAGTATATTATGTCCGAAGGCAACCGGGACGTCATCCTCTGCGAACGAGGCATCAGAACGATCGAAACCTATACCCGCAACACGCTTGACCTCTCGGCTGTGCCGGTCATCAAAAAGTTGAGCCACCTGCCGGTCGTTGTCGACCCCAGCCACGGCACCGGCAAGTGGGACCTGGTCGCACCGCTGGCCAAGGCGGCGGTCGCGGTCGGCGCCGACGGCTTGATCATCGAAGTGCATCCTCATCCGGACGAGGCGTTTTCCGACGGCCCGCAGTCGCTCAAACCAGACACCTTCGCCAAGCTTATGTCGGAGTTGAAGTTGGTGGCGCAGGCAGTTGGCCGTCAATTATAGCCAGCAATTTGTCCAAACCGGTTTTTGCCTGGGCCGAAATTGTCACGGCCGGTTGATATTTCTTCACGATATCCCTGGGCAGCTTCTTCTCCAAGAGATCGGTCTTATTGAACACGGTGATCATCGGTTTCGCGATACTCTTTAATTCTTCAAGCACCTGATAGACCGCCGAGATCTGTCCTTCAAACTTCGGATTCGAGCCGTCAACGACGTGGATGAGCAGGTCGGCTTCGCTCACTTCTTCGAGCGTGGCGGCGAAAGCCTCGACCAGCGTGTGCGGCAGTTTTTGGATAAAGCCGACGGTATCGGTCAGCAGCACGACGCGGCCCGACGGCAGGTAGAGGCGGCGGGTGGTGGGATCAAGCGTGGCGAAGAGTTTATTCTCGGTTAACACGTCCGAGCGGGTCAGCGCGTTGAGCAGGGTCGATTTACCGGCGTTGGTGTAGCCGACGATCGAGGCGAGCGGGATCCGCTCGCGCCGGCGTTTTTCCCTTTTGAGCGAACGATCCCTCCCGATCTTTTGTATTTCACCTTTGAGCTCCGAGATCCGCGATCGGATCTGGCGGCGGTCGTACTCGAGTTTCGTCTCACCCGGCCCGCGCGTGCCGATGCCGCCGCCCAATCGCGACATTCCAGCGCCGTGGCCGGTCAGATGGCTCATCCGGAACTGCGATTGCGCCAGCTCGACCTGCAGCTTGCCTTCGCGGGTCTTGGCATGCCGGGCAAAAATATCGAGGATCAATTCGGTCCGGTCGATGACTTTGATGCCCAGCTCCCTCTCAAGATTCCTGGTCTGCGCGGCGGAGAGCTCATGGTCAAAAATGATCAGATTGGCCTGCCGCGCCGCGATCAGCGCTTTGAGTTCTTCGATTTTACCGGAACCGATAAAATAAGCGGGGTCGGGCCGGGGCCGTTTTTGGGTCAGGGTCCCGACGACGAGGGCGCCGGCCGTGCCGGCCAGCTGTTCGAGCTCGGAGAGGTAGGCCGGCTCATGCGGCAGTTCGATCCCGATCATGATCGCTTGTTCATGGGAGGGAATAACTTCGTGGGTAGTGTAGCCATTGGCTTGCATTAAAACTATTATAACATACATGTATATGTTATAATTTCGGAAGAAAAATGTCAGAAACAGCGCGAAAAAAGATACTGGTGGTCGACGATGAGCCGGATGTGGCGTCGCTTCTGACGCTGATGCTGAAATCTCAAGGTTACGACGTGATCGTGGCCGGCGACGGCCAGGAGGCGCTCGAAAAAGCGCGCAGCGCCAACCCCGACCTGATCCTCCTCGATGTCATGCTGCCGAGAATGGATGGCTATAAAGTGGCCCGTATGCTAAAATTCGATGAAAATTACAGCCACATCACGATCATCATGCTGACAGCGAAGATCCAGGAGAAAGATAAAGCGATCGGTTTGGAAATGGGCGCTAACGATTACGTGACCAAGCCGTTCGATACGGCGGTCCTGCTGGCCAAGGTCCAGACAGCGCTGGCCGGGAAAGGTTGATCTATGGTTGACCAGAGCAAATCAATGCGCGAAAGCCTCGTCAAGAGCGGTCTCCTGACCGAAGGGCAGGTCAGGGACGCTATCGAAGAAAGCCGGCGCACCGGCGAGACCCTGATCAAGAGCATCCTGCGCAAGGAGATGACCGACGAAGGCACGCTGATCTCTTTTCTTGAAAAAGAGATGGAAATTCCCCGCGTCGACCTTTCCAGCTATCTGGTCGACCAGAAAACCGTGGATCTGGTGCCGATCGCTACCGCGCGCAAATACAAACTCATCCCGCTCTTTAAGGTCGGCGACGTCCTGACCGTGGCCATGGTCGATCCTTTCGACATTCTTGCCCTTGACGAAGTCAGGGCCAGGAGCAAGTGCGATGTCGAGCCGATGGTGGCGACCTCAAAAGAGATCGAGACCGCCATCGCCCAGTATTACGGGGTGGCCGGCTCGGTCGAAGACCTGATCAAGGATTTTGGGCCCATGCCCGAAGCCGCGCCGACAGCGGTCGCGCTGGCGGAAGAAGCGCCGATCATCAAGCTGGTCAACCTGCTTATCATCAGGGCGGTGTCGGAGGGCGCCTCCGACGTTCATATCGAGCCGACCGAAAAAAACATCCGCATCCGCTACCGGGTCGACGGCCTTATGCACGACGTCTCGACCGCGCCGCTTTACCTGCTTTCTTCGATCGTGACGCGCATCAAGGTCATGGCCAAAATGGACATCGCCGAGTCGCGCGTCCCCCAGGACGGCCGCTTTGAGCTGAAAGTCGAGGGCAAAGCGATCGATACCCGCGTCTCTTCTTACCCGGCGATCTTTGGGGAGGCGCTGGTCATGCGCCTGCTCGATAAGAGCAGTGTGCTTTTCGGTCTCGGGGAACTGGGTTTCGGCGCTGACAATCTTAAGAAATTCCAGGGGGTGATCGAGCGGCCGTACGGCATTATCCTGGTGACCGGCCCCACCGGTTCCGGCAAGACCACGACCCTCTATGCCACGCTCAATACGATACTCTCGCCGGAAAAGAATATCATGACGATCGAGGATCCGGTCGAATTCGAACTGCCCGGCATCCGCCAGTCGCAGGTCAATGTCAAGGCGGGCCTGGAATTTGCCAACGCGCTGCGCTCGATGCTCCGGCAGGATCCGGATGTCATATTGGTCGGCGAGATCAGGGACGTCGAAACGGCCAGGGTCGCCATCCAGGCCGCGCTGACCGGCCATCTGGTCTTTTCCACCCTGCACACCAATGACGCCGCCGGCAGTCTGACGCGCCTGGTCGACATGGGCGTGGAGCCGTTCCTGACCGCTTCTTCGGTCGCCGCCGCCATCGCCCAGCGCTTGGTCAGGATGATCTGTCCGCGCTGCAAAACCCCGTTCGAACCATCAAAAGAAGTGTTGGAAAAACTCGGTTTTGACCCG
>JAGVQF010000155.1 GCA_020051815.1 Candidatus Saganbacteria bacterium
CATGCCCGGCCATATTTTTAAAGAAGGACCGGTCGGTATAATTTCGAGGTCAGGGACTCTGACTTATGAGATCGTCGCGGGGCTGGTCAAGTTAGGTATCGGCCAGACAACCTGCATCGGTATCGGCGGCGACCCGATTCTTGGCTCAACCTTCGTCGAGCTCCTGCCCGACTTTAATGCCGACCCCGAGACGAAAGCCGTCGTCCTCGTCGGAGAAATTGGCGGCTCCGATGAAGAGGTCGCGGCCGAATATATCGCCAATAAGATGAAGAAGCCGGTTATCGCCTTTATTTCCGGCCGCACGGCGCCGCCCGGCAAACGTATGGGCCACGCGGGGGCAATCATATCCGGAGGAATGGGGACAGCGGAGTCCAAGGTCAAAGCGCTAACCGCCGCCAAAGTGCCGATCGCCGAAACGACGGCCGAGATCCCGGAAATGGTTAAAGCAGTTTTATAATTGAATTCCCCACACTTAAGTGTGGGGAATTAGGGGGTTATTTTTATGTTGAAAGAGATCAAGATCGTCGATACGACCCTGCGTGATGGCGAACAGACGGCCGGGGTGGTTTTCTCAAACGAGGAAAAGCTAAAGATCGCCAGAATGCTCTCCGAAGCCGGCGTCCACCAGCTCGAAGTCGGCGTCCCGGCCATGGGCGGCGCCGAGGCGGAGGCGATCAAGGCGATCGTCAAAGGCGGCCTCAAGAGCTCCCTCATGGGCTGGAACCGCGCCATCACCGACGATATCCAGAAGTCGATCGACTGCGGGCTTGACGCGGTCGCCATTTCGATCTCGATCTCCGACGTCCACATCAAAGAGAAACTGAAAAAGAGCCGGGAATGGGTGCTCGAGGCCGCCGCCCGGGCGATCAATTTCGCCAAGAGCCACGGCCTCTACGTCTCGGCCAACGCCGAGGACGCCTCCCGCGCCGACCCGGCTTTCATCCTCCAGTTCATCGAGGCCGCGAAGGAGGCCGGCGCCGACCGCTTCCGCTACTGCGACACGACCGGCTCTTTGGACCCCCTGCGCGCCTATGAGGAGATAAAGGGGCTGATCCAGAAAACAGGGATGCCTATCGAAATTCACACTCACAACGACTTTGGCATGGCGACGGGGGTGACTTTGGCGGCGCTTGAAGCGGGCGCCAACTTTGCCAGCGTCACGGTCAATGGCCTCGGCGAGCGCGCCGGCAACGCCGCGCTTGAGGAGGTCGTCATGGCGCTCAAATATTTAAAGCATGTCGAGCCCGGTTTTGACGTCTCAAAGATAAAGGAGATCTGCGAGTTCGTGGCGCACGCTTCGGGCAGAGAGATCCCGGTGAGCAAACCGATCGTCGGCCGCAATCTTTTTATGCACGAAGCCGGCATCATCGCCAACGCCATCCTAAAACAACCCAGCACCTATGATATTTTCGCCCCGTCCGTAGTGGGCGGCATCCGCCAGTTATTGGTCGGCAAGCACTCCGGCCGCTCCTCTATCATTTCCAAATACGACGAGTACGGCATTGTGCTCGATGAGGCAACGGCCGGGAAGATACTTGAAAAAGTGCGCGAAAAAGCAGTCGAGGTCAAGCGCCCCCTCTTTGACAAAGAGCTGATGCAGATATATTACGAGATAGTGGGCTATCCGAAGAAAACCGGTAAAGGCCAATAAAAATTAAATATGATGAAAACAAAACTTTTTGCCGATCTGCTGCTCCTAATTCTTTCAACATCCGTCCTGGCGGCATCGACGCCGATGAGCGCGACCGACCGCGTCAATTCACTTGCCAATGAAGAGGCCGGCTGGCGCTATGCCAGCGGCGTGATCAAGGTCGCCACGGGCGCGCTACTTGGCGGGCTCGGCTACACCCTGCTCTCGGCCAACTCCGGCCTGGGAGCCATTGCCACCGTTCCGTTCGGCATCGTCACGGCCATTCCAGGTGTCGCACTCTTGACTTGGGGCGGCGCCGATCTTATTTTGGGTTCGCGGGAATTTGAGAACCAGAATGACAAGCTAAAACAGGCGGCCGAAGCCGAGCGCGAAAACAAGGCCCTCACCTACTTAAAAGATAAAGCGGCCGCCGATCATCAGGGCCGCCAGCCCAGCTTCTGGAACGGCTTCGGCCTCTTTTCGATGGTCGAAACCCCGGCCGAGCAGGCATACAACGCTTATCTAAAAGATCGGGGACAAACAAAATAGCTCCAGCTTTCCCCCTTGCTCCCTCAACCATTTGCGGCAGGCTTTGTAATTTGGAATGACGCTGGAGACGAACGACCAGAAATCATTTAAATGATTGGGATGCTTAAGATGAGCCAGCTCGTGGACCACGACATAATCGACGATCTCTATTGGCGCCATCACTATTTTCCAGTTAAAATTGAGCGAACCCGTGCGCGATGAACAGCTTCCCCAGCGCCGCTTTTGCGTCTTGATCAGGACTTTAGACGGGGCCACGCCAATAATATCGGCGTAAAACCTGACGCGGCTCTTGATCAGTTTGTCTGCTTCGGCCCGATACCAGGCCTCGATCAGCGGTTTAGGTTCGGTCGCCTGACCCATATTAACGATCAATTCCGGGCCGAGGAGATAGGCCTGGTCATCCGGCAGGGAGCGGATTATCTTAAATTTATAAGGTTTCCCCAGAAAAAGAAATTGTTCGCCCTCAACATACTGCCTGGGCGCCGGCCGGCTCACGAGCACTTTTAGCTTGTTCCTGATCCAGTCGGCTCGCTGGCGCAGAAGTTCGGCCAGTTCCGGCTCGCCCACCCTGTGAGGAGCATAAACGACCACTCCCCGTTCGGGATCGATCATGATGGCTATGGAGCGCCGCCGCCGGCTGCGGACCAGCATATAATTGATGGCGCCGCGCGAGGTTTCGAGTTCTGGCATATCAGCCGTATTTTACTTTGAGATAAAGGAGATAAAGGCAGAGGAGAAGGGTGATCGAGTTGGCCAGGATGATCGGCAGGGAACTATAGGCCAGGCCGTAAAATATCCAAAGGATGAGGCCGAACGTCAAAAGGACACACATGACCATGGAGAGGTCCTTTGTATGCTTTGAATTATGCGCCTTGATGACCTGGGGCAAAAACGCCGCCGTAGTCAAAGTGGCCGCCAGTGAGCCGATGATAAATACTATATCCATAAATTATTTAGAAAAAATAAGGCCCCGGTTTGACCCGGGGCCCTTTTAATTAACAGGAACTTAAACTAGAAGCGGCCGCCGCCACCGCCGCGACCTTCGCGGCCTTCGCGCCGCGGTCCACCCTCGCCCTTGGGCCGGGCTTCATTGATGGTGATCTCGCGATCGCCCCACTTGTAGCCGGTCATGGCGCCGATGGCTTTTTCAGCGTCGCTGTCTTCCATATCGACAAAACCGAAGCCGCGGGACTTGCCCGAGAACTTATCGGTCACGACTCTGGCCGAAATGACGTTGCCGAACTCGGAAAATTTCGCCGACAGATCGGCATCGGTCACGGTCCAGGGAAGATTACCAACAAATAGACTTTTCATACTCTACCCTCCTCTAACTTTCACTCTTTCGGGCAATACTATACATTGTTCCCGCCCGCGCTGTCAAGTGGTTTTGCGGCCGGCTGGCGCAGGGCGGCGAGCACCTCGATCATGCCCCGGCTGTCGAGGTCGCAATACTTGAGGAGCGACTCGCGCACATGCCGCCGGTCCTTTTCATCCACGTCTTGATTGAACGTCACGCGGTAATATTCGGCCGCGGCGGTCTGCCCGTCGGCGATCTCCAGCCCCTTATAGGTTGAGCCGGTAATGGCCGGCAGAACCCTTTTCAGCGAGGCGCTCCCCGCCTGGTCGGGATGGTAAAAAAGAAAGTCCTTGAACGGATCGAGCAGGTCGACGAACCGCTTGCGCGTCTTCTCGGCCCAGGGCAGATAGTCGCGATAGACTTCCGCAGAACTGCCAATAACCTTGATCTCAAACTGCGCGGAATAAGCGATGATCGAGCCGGTTTCGCCCATCTGTTCTTTGAGCCGTCTCAAAACTTCGGGCCGCGGGTCGACGTCGCCCGGCGCGAGATATTCATTGTGCTTGGCCGGGACGCCTTCTTTCTCCACCACATCGAGCGAATACTGAAAAGGGATCTCCTGGTAAGGCCGGGAATAATCATAAACGGGGATCGCCGGCCCGATCGTCTCAAAATCCAGGAAGTAGATCGGGTAAACGATCTTATTCAGGAACTCTTCGATCGCCGCCTGGTCGATATGGGCTTCGCCGGTGCGGTGGCTTTTGACCTGGGCCGCCTGCTTCTCGTTGAGCTCATCAACCGGCACATCCGCGATGCTCACGATGCCGCGCTCGAGCAGTTCGTAGCGGAACTTGCCGGCGCGGTAGAGGATAAAAACGTGGTCTTTGTCTGGCAGAAAGCTCCAGCAGATATCTTCGAGCTTGCACTCGCGCGGATTGCTGCACTGAGGGCCGACTTTGACCGGCGGCATCTCCTTGGCGGCGATGACCGCGAGCATCGATTCGATCTCTTTCCCAATCGAGGGCTGGCGCTGTTCGGTTTCAGCCGTAATATCCACTTTCCTGAATAGCTTGTCCGGCTCGATCTCGCCCCGCCGGACATACTCATTATTAATATGCATGATATAACACTTGCGGATCTTGAGGCCCGCCCCCGCGTAGGTGTAGCTCTGGAAAGCGGCATCGTAGAACTGTTCTTCTTTTAACTGGGTCGAGCTCTTGACCTCGACGAGATCCCAGGCGTCATCATCGACCGGGACCAAAATATCGGCCAGCGCGTAGGCCCGGCCAAAGACAAAGCCGGCCTCAAAGAGCGGCCGGCGCAGCTTGAGGGCCTCCAGTGATTTTTTTGACTGCCGCGCCGGGTCAAAGTCGCGCTCGATCCGGATACCGTCGGGCCAGAGTTTTTGCGCCCAAACGCCAACGCGGTGCCCCTCGTCAAAGACCGCTTGCGTCTTCGCGTCGATCCCGGGGATATCCTTTTTGCTGTTATATTCGTACCAGAGGAGTTTGGGGCACTGGAGCCCTTCGAGGTATTTACTTTTGGAGAGAACCGGCGATGTTTTCTTATCCATATGCGCATTATTATATCCTATCGATCCTATATTTGTAACTATTCGGATCATAATACCCTCATCCGCTATCACAAACCGGCTCCCTTCTCCCATAGGGAGAAGGTGATACGCCTGGCGGCATTAGAGAAATACCCTCTCCCGCTGGGAGAGGGTGAGAATATTTAACGTTAGCGGGTGAGGGCTGAATAGTTCCCGGATATTTGGTATAATGATATTGAAATATGACAACCATCGACATCGTCCTGGTGGCCAATAGCCCTGGAGAGCTCTCCGCCCTGGTTAAACCGGTCGCCGAAGAATTAGCCGAAAATAAATCTAAACGAATTATCCTCGTTCTCACCCCCTGCCAGTACACCAGCGGCAAGGAAAAGGAATTCACCAAAACGCTCAAAGGCATCGCCCATTTGATCACCGCCGCGGAGTATAAAAAGTGGGCGTTCCTGGGCCGTCAGCCGGCAAACATCACGTTCGCCGGAAAAGGGGTCGTCCTTTTCCTGGGCGGTGACCTGGCCCACGCCATGCTGATCGCCCGCAAGTTGAAGTATCCCGCCTTCGCCTATATCGACGAGCGGATCGCCTGGAAGAAGTTTTATCAGAAG
>JAGVQF010000094.1 GCA_020051815.1 Candidatus Saganbacteria bacterium
CTGATCCTTTACCCGGTCTATTTCTTCCTTAAATCCTTTGACAAAATATTCAAGCCAGGAAGTAAGCTGGCGCTTGATATATCCCTCATATTTTTCCGAAATATCGATCTGTTCCGCGATCTCCGGCGAGATCCGCGCCTTTTTCTCGACAGCTTTTTTCTTTTTTAGAAACGCGCCGTAGCGCTTTTCTCCGATCAGCCCGGCTTGCCGGCCCTTTTCGGTCAGGCGCAGGTCGGCATTATCCTGGCGCAGGAGCAGGCGATATTCGGAGCGCGAAGTCAGCATGCGATAGGGCTCCAGGATCTCTTTGGTGATCAGGTCATCGATCAAGGTGCCGATGTAGCTGTCGTTGCGGCGCAGGATAAGCGGCTCTTGCCCTTTAACCTTTAAGGCGGCGTTGATCCCGGCCACAAGGCCCTGCGCCGCCGCTTCTTCATAGCCCGACGTGCCGTTGATCTGGCCGGCGCAGAAGAGGCCGCCGATCTCTTTTGTCTCCAGCGTATGTTTCAACTGCGAGGGGAGGACATAATCGTATTCGACCGCGTAGCCGGGGCGGAGCAGCTCGACATTTTCCAGGCCCGGCATGGTGCGCAGGAAAGCGAGCTGGACATCTTCGGGGAGTGAAGTTGACATCCCCTGCGCGTACATTTCTTCCGTATCGCGCCCGGTCGGCTCGATAAAACATTGCTGGCTGGTCTTTTCGGGAAACCTGACCACCTTGTCCTCGATCGACGGGCAATAACGCGGACCGATCCCTTTTATTTTTCCTTGAAAGAGAGGAGAGCGGTCGAGGTTAGCGCGGATGATCTCGTGAGTTTTTTCGTTAGTCCAGGTGAGGTGGCAGGGGGTCTGGGGAAAGGAGGGAGGAAAAGGATTAGGATAAGGAGCAAGGTTGAAGCCGTACTGCATATACTCCCAAACAAAAGAAAAAGACTTCGGCGGTTCGTCGCCGGGCTGGACTGTCATCTTAGAAAAATCGATAGAGCTTTTCTTTAATCTGGCCGGCGTGCCGGTTTTTAGCCGGCCGAGCTTGAGCCCAAGTTTGGAGAGCGAAGTTGAGAGCCCTTTCGATGGCGCCTCCCCCATGCGGCCGGCCTCCTGATGCTGCATCCCGATGTGGATCAGGCCGTTCAGGAAAGTCCCAGTTGTGACGACGACGGTTTTGGCATTGTAAGTGACGCCGAGTTTAGTGTTGATCCCCGTTACCCGTTGCTCATTACGCGTTACGGTTATTTCCGTGACTTCGTCTTGCTTTATATCAAGATTTTCCTGCGCCTCGAGAACTTCTCTCATCGTCCGGTGATATTCCTGCCGGTCGGACTGCGCGCGCAGGGCCTGGACAGCCGGGCCCTTGTTGGTGTTGAGCATTTTCATCTGAAGATAAGTGAGGTCGGTCGTGATCCCCATCTGGCCGCCGAGGGCGTCGATCTCGCGAACGAGCTGTGATTTGGCCGGGCCGCCGATGGCCGGGTTGCATGACATGAGGCCGACGGCGTCAATGTTCATCGTCAGTAGGAGGGTCTGACAACCGAGGCGGGCCGAGGCCAGCGCGGCCTCTATCCCCGCGTGTCCGGCGCCGATGACAATGACGTCGTATTCGCCCATCAGCCGCGGATGTCGCGGACTACAAAAACAATGCCCAGCGTTTCCCCGATCACTTTTTCCCGCAATAAACGGGCGTTGATGAGCGAGGGGATCTTTTCGCCGCGTGGATCGATCAGGTCGGCCTGGAACCGCTCGATGACCAGCTTTTTATCGGCGACTTCGCCGTAGAGTTTGTCGAATTTTCCCCTCTCTTTGAATAGGTCAGCGATGTTGCGGCCGACGACCTCCTCGGCCGGGCAGTGGAAGAATTTACAGGCATCTTCATTGAGGAACAGAATGTGCCCTTCAAGGTCGGTGACGAGAAGAGAATCGGGCATGGTTTCGATAATAGTTTCGGCCGCCAGCGCCGGGGAGATGGCGAACAAACTGTAGCGACGCATGGCCAGATAAATAAAGAAGTTCATCAGCGCGATGTCAAAGACCACGGTCGGCGGCGTGATGCGGGCGCCGAATATGAGGGGGAAGAGCTGGTCGCCGACAACCCCGACCGTGACCGGGATCAGCGAGCCGATCAAGATCAGGACGGCCTGGCTCTTTTCCGTCTTTTGCTGTGTCCGGCGCGCGAAGGAAAAGAGCAGGATGATTCCCCACAGACAGAAGCCGAAAGTCTCGAGCATGAAAAGAGAGTAGAGCGGAGCCGGCTGGCTGACGATGCCGATCGCCTGTATCTCATAGCGCTGGTACATCAGGTTCGTAAAAATAAAGAGCGCGCTGACCAGGGCGGGCGGCAAATAAAGCAGAAAGTAGGCCAAGCGCCTTTTTAGAAAACTTTCGTTTTTCGTAAAAAGCAGGGCAAAGTGCGCGTACATGGCGAAAACAAACGCCCAGAGAGAGGCGCTGATGCGGTTGATATCGCGCGCGAGGTCAAGGGTAAAAGCGATCCGGTAGGAATAGGTCAGGATGGCGGCCAAAAAAGCCACCAAGGCAAAAAGGCCGAAAAAGCGCGCCAGTTTATTCTCATAATGGCGCGTCCAGATCTGGAACGCCATCAATAAAATGAAGAGCGAGGCGGCCAGTTCAAAGTAGGCGAAAAACATTGCCATACTGGATAAATTATATTATAATTCGTCTATTATGGCAAGGCCGACCTACAAAAGAATCCTCTTAAAACTCTCCGGCGAAGTCTTTGGCGGCCAGCAAAAATACGGCATGGACCTCGAGGTCCTCTCCGTGATCGCCAAAGAGATAAAATCGGTCAAGGCGCTGGGTGTCAGCGTGGC
>JAGVQF010000159.1 GCA_020051815.1 Candidatus Saganbacteria bacterium
CGGAGCGCCTCATCAGCTCCAGGCCGACGGAAGGCTGGTCAGCGCCCAGCAGCTTGACCAACTCGTCGTGGAACCGCTCGGCCGAGACTTTTTTGACGATCTGTAAAGTTTTCCCGATCGCCTCGAATGTTTTCGGCTCGATCGAAAAATTAAGCCGGGCGGCGAAACGGCAGGCCCTGACCGGGCGCAGACCGTCCTCGGAGAAGCGCAGGGCCGGGTCGCCGACGCTCCTGATGATCTTGTTCTTTAGGTCGGCCCGGCCGTCAAAATCATCGATCAGCTCGCCGGTCTCGGGGTCATAGGCCAGGGCGTTGATCGTAAAATCGCGCCGTGAGAGGTCTTTGTGGATATCGTCGGTGAAGCGGACGTTTGAGGGGTGGCGGCCGTCGACATATTTCTCGTCCGAGCGGAAGGTCGTCACCTCGTACTGCCCGTCGGGGAGCAGAACGGTCACCGTGCCATAGTCGATCCCGGTGGGAATGGTTTTCTTAAAAAGTTTCGCAACGGCTTCCGGCCGGGCGCTGGTGGTGATGTCCCACTCCAAAGGAGTTAAGCCCAGCAGGGAATCGCGCACGCAACCGCCGACCAGGTAGGCGAGGAAACCCCGGTTTTTGAGGGTTTTGATGATCTCGGCCGCTCCGGCTTTTGTCTCGATCATGGGATAATTATTATATCACGGTTATGTTATTGACCGCGTGGAGGATTGGCCCTATAATATCAGCCATGAAAATCTCGGCCTTTCAGAAAGGGTTGCTGATCACGCTTATCCTTTTTATTTTTCTCGGCGGCACGCTCCTGGTCACGCGCCTGATCATGGCCGATGCTTTTTCCAAAGAAGAGGCCCAGCACGCCCTCTACGGCCTCCATCTCTACAAAGACATCAGGGCGCTCGATTGGGGCGCTTTTTGGTACGATACCAACCGCCAGGTCTTCTGGCCGTTTTTCCATTCCTGGATCCAGGCGCTCTTTTTCCTTGTTCTGGGGGTGAGCGCTTTTTCCGCCAGGTTTTTGAGCTTTGTCATCTTTTTCGCCACTCTAATAATGATTTACGCGGTCTGCGCCCGCTTTTCGCAAAAGTCTGGCTGGCAGATCGGCCTTATCGCCGTTACGATGGCGCTGACATCGCCGATGATGACGAGATACGCCGTGGAGAACGGCCTCGAAGGCCTGGGCGCCCTGATCTTTCTCTCGACCTTTTACGTTTACTCGATCTATGAAGAGAGAAAACTGACCTATGAATATGTCCTGCTGGCCGCTCTCTTGGGCCTCTCGATCTATACCAATTACCTCTACGCCTACCTGATCCTGCCGGCCTTTATCGTCATGTCGCTGGGCAAGCTGGGGCCGCTTATCGTGCAGATCTCCTCGCTGCGCCGGAAAGGGGAGAAGGCCGCGCTCGACTTTTTGTGGTGGGCCTATCGCAAGCTGATCGTCCTGATCGTCCTGACTATCCTGGTGGCGGCCTGGTTCTTTACCAACACCTTTTCGCGCAAAATTCTCCTGTTACTGCAGGCGATCTTCCGCTACTCCGGCGGGGAGCAGGTCGGCGGGCTCTGGAACAATATCAGCTATTATCCGAAAGCCATTATTAATAGCTACACTTTTTCGCCCTGGCTGGGGCTCCTGATCTTTGCTTCGCTCTTTCTCCCATTCCTGGGTTTAAAATACCGCCATTTCGGTAAGCTTTATACTTTCATCTGGACCGCTCTTATCCTCCTGACGCTGACGATCCAGACCAAGGCGCCGCAGTTCATTTATATCATCGCGCCGTTCCTGCTTATTGTTTTCTCGATCGCCGTTTCTTATTTCACCGAAAACGCGCGCAAGTTCGGGCCGGTGGTTTTGCTGGCGATCTTTTTGCCGTCTCTCCTCTCGGCGCCGCGGCTTGTTTCCCTTTATTTGCCGGAGCGGCCGCGCGAGAGCATGGTTGACGTGCTCGATTACTTCCAGCGCCAGCTTTTGCCGCGCAATCCGATCGCCTCGTCAGTCAATCTTCAGCATCTCAATTCAGAAGGGATAGCTTTCCGGTTCTGGGACTGGAACGCGCCGGTCCTCGCCGACCCGGCCGTCGGCCCGGACGAGATGTTTAACAGCGCCAAATATTTCATGACCGTTTCTCTTGACAGCGCCAGCCCTTACGGCAATGAGATATTGGACGACAATATCTTTCTCTGGAACGCTTTTCTCTCGGAGAAACAGAGGCTAGGCGAGATCAGGGAATTTGGCGCCCGGCGGTTCGAAACGATCGGCGTCACCGCCGCCATTTACGAGAAGAAAGAAGATTCAAGGTGAATCCCCTCCCGGAAAATCGGCCGGACCGGCTGCAGCGCCTGGCTTCGCTGGGCCTTTTGGCCGCCGGGGTCGCCCATGAGATCCGCAATCCCCTCTCGGTCATGCGTTCGGAGACGGAGCGCCTGGCCGACACGCCGCGCGACCTTGACTATCTAAAGCGGCATCGCGACCTGATGCTCAAGCACATCGACCGCCTCGACGGCATTGTGAAGAAGATCCTGGGGCTATCCAAAAATAAAGATAAGCAGCAGGTCGAGGTCGACCTGAACGAAGTGATCGAGACAACTCTGCAGTTCTTCGCGTTCAAGCGCGTGGCCATAAAAAAAGAACTCAAGCCGACGCCAAAGGTCAAGGGTGATCCTGGCGAACTGCAGGAGGTCTTTATCAATCTGATCCAGAACGCGCTGGACGCCATGCCCGACGGCGGAGAGCTCCGCCTGCGCGCCAATACCACCGGCGGCCGCGCGGCGGTCGAGATCTCCGATACCGGCAAGGGGATGAGCGAAGAGACAAGCCGTAAGATCTTTGATCCTTTTTATTCCACGCGTGAAGCGGGGGTGGGGCTGGGCCTCTCGATCGTTGAGCGGATCGTGCGCGAGCACGGCGGCACCATCTCGGTTGAGAGCAATGTAGGGAAGGGAACGACCTTTAAGCTGCTGTTTTAGCTCTAAGTATTGAGCGGTTTATAGCTTACAACTTAGGACTTTTCTTGAACTCTTCTTTTTTCTCGATGTGCTTCTCAAAAGTGTCAAGGACCATTTTTGTCTCTTTGCCGGCGAAAAAATTGTTGATGGTCAAGAGGAGATCGTCGCGTTTGAACGGTTTCCGGATATAGTTGATCACAAAGCCCGAAGTGGCGCGATCCCATTTCTCCTCGTCTTCGTAGGCGGTCAGCATGGCAATGCCGATATCCTCGCCGAAGTTCTTGCGGATCTTCTCGAGCAGCTGCAGGCCGTCGACCCCCGGCATCTTGATATCAAGAAAGATCAGCCGGATCTTGTTGCCGCCCAGGCCTAAAAAAGTTTTGTGTTTTGAGAGCTGGTCGAGCGCCTCTTTGGCCGAGTAGGCGGCGACCACCTCGTATTCTTTTATTTCTTTGATCGTTTCGGCGATCGAATTAGCCAGATCGACTTCATCGTCCACGACCATGATCACAGGTTTAGCCATTTTGATTACCTCCTGACTGGCGATATTTTCGCACGAAGGCGGACGAAAAGCAACCGGGAAACTATGCAGCCCTCACCCCTGCCTGCCGGCAGGCAGGCGCTGTCGCCAACCGTCCCCCCTCTCCCAGAGGGAGAGGGGGAAGACAATTGTATTTCCCTTCTCCCTCTGGGAGAAGGGCGTAGGCTTCACTCTAGCGGATGAGGGCTGATGATAAGTGTGATAAAATACCATAATGAAGCGCACCATGTTCATGGCACCGGTCTTTCTCCTGGTCTTTTTCGTCCCGGCCTTTTTGCCGCAGTCGGTTGAAAAGGAGTTCACCAAACAAAAGCGTGTCTCGCAGCGCGGTATTTATGTCACTGCCTGGGTGGCGCGGCTGCCGAAAAGATTTAACGCGCTCAAAGCGGAGTGCAAAACGGCCGGCCTTAACACTTTTGTGATTGATGCCAAGGAGATGATCAGCCGGCCGTATCTCGAGCTGGCGCGCCAGCGCAAACTGACGCCCGAAACAAAGGCGGCGGCCAACCCCTGGCTGGCGAAGCTCGCGGCCGAGCTTCACCGGGAAAATTTCATCCTCTCGGCGCGCATCGTCGTCTTTAAGGACGACCATCTTGTCCTGGCGCGGCCCGACCTCGGGGTTCACTTGGGCGGCGGGCTCTATCGCGACAAGAAGGGGGGCAAGTGGCTTGATCCATACTCCGACGAGGCACGGTTATACAACGCGCTGATGGCCGAGACGGCGGCGCTCTCGGGCGTGGACGAAATACAGTTTGACTATATCCGCTTCCCGGCCGAGGGCGGAGCGAGGAACGCCAATTATCCCCACGCGAAGGAGGGAGTCACAAAAGTCGATATCATCTGCGAATTCTTAAAGGATGTCCGGCGCCGGATCGACCCCTACAATACGTCGCTTGCGGTGGATATCTTTGGCGTGACCGCCTGGCAGAGCAAGATCGATATCGAAAGTTTGGGTCAGGACCTGAAAAGAATGGCACCGTACCTCGATGTCCTGTCGCCGATGTTATATCCGTCGCACTTTCACGCCGGCTACGATGGTTTTGCCAACCCTGGGTCTGAACCGTACTACTTTATTAATACCGGGGTCAAGCAAGCCAAGGTGATCCTTTCGGGCGAGGCGACGGTACTCGTGCCCTGGCTCCAGGGCTTTAATATGGCTTCGCCGAACTTTGGGCCGAATTATATTAGAGAGCAGGTCAGGGCTTGCAAGGATGAGGGGCTCGAGGGGTTTCTAATTTGGAACGCCCGAAACGATTATAGTGTCTCATTCCGGGCATTGAGTAAATAAATGCGAATGGAAAAGAAAAATGTCTTCTGGCTGGGACTGACCAGTTTACTGACCGATATCTCTTCGGAGATGGTCATGGCGCTCCTGCCGCTCTTTCTCGTTGATCTCGGGGCATCGCGCTCACTTGTCGGCCTGGTGGAGGGAGTGGCGGAGGCGACAGCCAGCTTCTTTAAGACCCTCTCCGGCTGGATCTCCGACTGCCTTAAGGTGCGCAAACCGATCGTGGTGGCGGGCTACGCCCTCTCGACCGCGGTCAAGCCTTTTATCGCCCTGGCCAACACCTGGCCGCAGGTCCTGGGCGTGCGCTTTGTCGACCGGATTGGCAAGGGGATCCGCAACGCGCCGCGCGACGCCCTGATCGCCGACTCGGTCGAGCCGCATGAGCGCGGCCGGGCTTTCGGCCTGCAGAGGGGGATGGACACCGCTGGCGCTGTCATCGGCACCTTGCTTGCCTCTTTCCTCATCTTTCTCTTCACACGCTACACCGACATGTCTGTGCTCACCCAATACCGGACGATCTTCTGGCTTTCGATCATTCCCGGAGTTTTGGCGGTTTTGACGTTGTGGATATTTGTCAGGGATGTTGCGGCAAAAAAAGCGGAGGTCGGCGCGGCCGTCTCCTGGAGCTCGATCGACTCCGGCTTTCGGGCCTTTCTCCTGGCGGCGGTGGTTTTTGAGTTCTCCAACTTCAGTTACGCCATCTTTATCCTGCGCGCCGCCAATCTGGGTGTGATTGTCGCTCTTATTCCGATCATCTACCTGGCTTACAATATAATATACAGTTTGCTGGCCCAGCCGTTCGGCGTGCTGGCCGACCGATTCGGCAAAAAACCGGTTTTGGCTTTTGGCTACGCGCTTTCGGCTCTTATGTGCCTTGGGTTTGCTCTCGCAATCCAGCCGGCGCATGCCTGGTTTCTCTTTTTAATGTACGGGGTGGCGATGGCGATTACCCAGACTACGCCCCGGGCTCTTTTAGCGGACATTGTGCCGCAGCAGCGGCTGGCGACAGCCTACGGCGTCTATTATATGCTGATCGGCCTGGTCGCGCTCCCCGCCTCGGCGATCGCTGGCCTCCTCTGGGACCGGTTCTCGCCGCTGGTCGCTTTTTCTTACGGGGCGGCGGCGGCGAGCGCGGCGGCTGTCCTGTTATTGCTACTCGTCCCCAACCGTGTTAAGCTGAAGCCGTGACGCTGACCTGGATAATTATCAGCACGCTGATCATCAGTCTGATCTCGCTGGTCGGGGTCTTTACCCTGTCCCTGAAAGACGAGACCCTCCGGCGGACGCTCCTCCTCATGGTCGGGTTTTCAGCCGGGGCGCTGACTGGCGACGCTTTTTTGCATCTTTTGCCGCAAGCCCTCGAAAAGCTAAAGCCCGGCGAGGCTTTTCTCTTCGCCCTGGCCGGGTTCACCTTCTTTTTATTCCTGGAGAGGATGCTCTACTGGCATCACTGTCATGAAGAGATCGCCTGCGACATCCACGCTTTTACTTATCTCAATATTATTGGCGACGGCCTGCACAACTTTATCGACGGGATGCTGATCGCCGCCAGCTTTATCGTCAGCGTCCCCCTGGGGATCGCTACCGGCATCGCGGTCGCTTCGCACGAGATCCCGCAGGAGATCGGGGACTTCGGCATTTTGGTTTACGGCGGGTTTTCAAAACTCAAGGCCCTCTTCTTTAATCTGCTCTCCGCCCTGATGGCGGTCCTGGGCGGGGTGGTGGGCTTCTATCTGTCGGGAACCTTTGCCGGCCTGGCCCAGGCGCTTTTGCCGATCACCGCCGGCGGGTTTCTCTATATCGCGGCCTCGGACCTTGTCCCCGAGATGCACAAAGAGAAGAACAACTTCAAGGCCAACCTCGCCTTTGTCATGTTTATTCTGGGCGTGCTCTTTATGTGGGGCATGACTTTTCTGGAGCATTGAATGGGATATCAGGAAATCAGGTGATCAGGCAGTGGGGATCAGGGTATCGGGATATCAGGAAGGACAAAAAAATGGTGGAGCTGGGGGGAGTCTCCCGTCGCACACAATTGTTGAAATAATTATGGAATCGACGGGATCCCGACGATTTTCATTATTATTCTATTGAAATGTCCGTCGGGAGAACCCGCAAGGAAAAATGGAGCTGGGGGGAGTCGAACCCCCGTCCGGAAAGGCGATCGCGAAAGCCGCTACGAGCGTAGCTTCAATTTTTAGTTCGCTTGGGATTTGACCCGAAACGAGGAATTTCCCAAGCTATCCGATGTCTTTTACTTTGCCGCCCCCCAACCGGAAAAGAGGAGCGGCGCAGCCGAAATTATATCGTCTGACCCGGGCTCTTCGGCAAACTCGGGGGACGGACAGCTTATATTATTAAGCTGTGGCAAGAGCGGGTTCAAGCACAGTACTATTCGTAAAGGCCCAAACCACATTCTTCATTGCTTCTTTTACGTCTGCATTTGTGACGTTGGCTGCCGTGTTTTACGAGGCTTGCAGCACCCTCGGCTCGCAACTTGCGCAACCACAACTCACCGTCAAAACCCTTACAGCCCCAAACTCATTTTTTGATGAAAATCAAAAAATGAGTAATGACCAAATGACAAATTACAAATGACAAACAAATCTCAAATTCCAAATTTTCAAAATTTCAAACCCTCTCCCTCTGGGAGAGGGGGGACGGTTACGCGCCAGCGGGTGAGGGCTGTTAGAAGCTTCTGGCGCTGATCGTCTCTTTGAGCAGCCCGAGGAAGCCCTCAACCTGCTCCTCACTCATTTGCGAGAGGACCCGGGCGAATTCCTGCCAGGACTCGGCTTCGTCCATCAGCTCTTTGTTCTCTTTGATCCTGGCGATCTCATCCTCGATCTCGCGCTGGATCTTGCGGTTGGCTTCTTCCATCGCGCCCTGCGCGTTGGTCATGCCGGTCTCGGCGATGATCCGGTCGACGATATCTTCAAACTTCAGCTCTTTTTCTTTGGCTTCGGTCGCCATGAGCGCCAGGCGCGTGGCGATGGCGTGGGCGTCAAGCTCGGGTCCCCGGCCGATGCCCGGCTGGACCGGCATCTTAACGGCCGGTTGGGGCGTTAATTTCTCTTCCGGCCCTTTTTCCGGCTTGATCTCCTTGGGCGTGATCTGGGGGACAAAAGGCCGCTCCGCCGGTCCCTTGATGCTCATACGACCCTCATCTCTTTGAGTACCGAATTGGAGATGGTCCTGGCCAGCTTGGCGATATTTTCCTTTTCCAGGTCGGTCAGGGGCTTGTTCTTCATCGCGCCAAATTCTTCCCTGACCATTTTGGCCGCTTCTGAATACAAGTCGGCCACGGTGAAGGTTTTATTTGATCCGATCTTTTCGACCATAAACTTTTCCTTTAAAAGCGCTTTCAATTTCTCTTTCAGCTGTTTGACGTCTAAGCTTTTCACGTTTTTCGTATTTCTTTTTGGCTTTGGCCAACCCTAACTCGACTTTGGCCCAGTTGCCATCAAAGTATACCTTAAGGGGAACTACTGTCAATCCTTTTTCGGCCGCTTTTCCCGTTAATTTCACCAGCTCGCGTTTTTCCAAAAGGACTTTGCGTTTGCGCAAAGGATCGATCTTGTTCTGGTCGGCGGCGGAGTAGGGGCTGACGTGCATATTGTAGAGCCAGAGCTCGCCCCGCTCCGCCCGGGCAAAACTGTCCTGCAAATTGGCCTTGCCCTGGCGCAGCGACTTGACTTCGTTCCCGGTCAGGACCAGCCCGGCCTTGTAGCTTTCAATGATAGTGTAGTCGAAGCGGGCCTTGCGGTTCTCCGCTGCGATCTTAAAGTACTTGGCCACAGCTTGATTATTATACTATAATAGCGGCTATGGCGTCGATAGTCACGGCCCGCGACCTCGTCAAAAAGTTCAACGGTTTTACCGCCGTTGACGGGATCTCGTTTGAGATAAAAGAGGGAGAATGTTTCGGCTTCCTCGGCCCCAACGGCGCGGGCAAAACCACCACAATCCGCATGATCCATTGCGTCTCCCCCAAAACCTCGGGGGAGCTCAAGGTCGCGGGGCTGGACGCCAACGTCGATAACCGCGGCATCAAGTGCCTCCTCGGCGTCATCCCGCAGGAGCTCAACCTCGATGAGGATCTCACCACTTACGAAAATCTTGTCCTCTTTGCCGGCTTCTTCGGCATCCCCCGGCGGGAGGCGCACGACAGGATCATGGAACTGCTCGAGTTCGTCGAGCTCAAGGCCAAGATGAAAAACCGGATCACCCAGCTCTCGACCGGCATGAAGCGCCGCCTGCAGATCGCGCGCGCCCTCGTCAACCAGCCCAAGCTTATCATTGCCGACGAGCCGACGACGGGCCTCGACCCGCAGGCGCGGCACCTGATCTGGCAGAGACTGCGCGAGCTCAAAAAGAGGGGGACGACCATGGTCCTGACGACGCAATACATGGAGGAGGCCGAACAGCTTTGCGACGAGATCGTCATCATGCATCAGGGCAGGATCATCAGGCAGGGCGTGCCTTCCGAGCTAATTAAAGAAGAATTTGTCGGCGAAATGATCGAGGTCAGGGACTCGAAGGACCGGGTCTACCGGCGGCCGGCGACGCTCGAAGACGTTTTTCTCAAACTGACCGGGAGACAATTGATAGAATGAACCTTTCATACCGCTTTTACTATGTCTGGCGCAGGAACCTGGCGGCCTACAAACGGTTCGTCATCCCGACGCTCCTCATCAGCCTGGGCGAGCCGTTCTTTTACCTGATCGCCATGGGGCTTGGCCTGGGGGCTTACATGGGACTCTTCGGCGGCCAGTCTTATATTCATTTTTTGGCTTCCGGCCTGGTCATCGCCTCCGTCATGATGACCTCGACTTTTGAATGCCTCTACGATTCTTACGTCCGGATGGTGCTCGAGAAGATCTGGGACGCCCTGATCGCGACGCCGCTCCTGGCCGAGGACATTATCGCGGGCGATATCGTCTGGGGGACATTCCGCGGCGTGATCAGCGGCTTTTTAATGTACACCGTGGCGGTCCTGTTAGGGGTTTTGCCGGTTTCACTGCCGATCGTTTTGACCATATTTTGCCTGATGGTCCTCATCGGCATACTCTTCGGCTCAATGGCGATGATCGTCACTTCTTTCGCGCCTAGTTTTGATTTTTTTAACTATTACACCGAGCTCGTTGTCTCGCCGATCTTCTTTTTCTCCGGGGTCTTCTTTCCGCTCGATAAGATGCCCGAGTGGATAAAATTTATCGCCAATCTTTTCCCGCTCACCCACGCCGTTGTGATCGTGCGGGCGACGTTTGACGACCAGCTAAACTCCGGGCATTGGCTGAACCTGTTGGCGATAATTGTGCCGATGATGGTCGCTTTTTATCTCGCGCTGTTCTTCATGAAGCGGCGGCTTATAAAATAGTTTCGAGGCCGTGAATTAAACCTTTTAGCCCCTTAACTTTCCTGACCGCGAGGATGACGCCCGGCATAAAAGATTCGCGCGAGATCGAATCGTGGCGGATAGTTAAAGTTTGCCCCAGCCCGCCGAAGATGACCTCCTGATGGGCCACGAGCCCCGGCAGGCGCACCGAGTGGATCGGCACGTTGTCGCCCAACAGCTTCGCAGTGCGCATGGCGGTACCCGATGGCTTATCGACTTTAGTTTCGTGATGGAACTCGATTATTTCGGCGCTGGGCAAATGTTTGATCGCTTCCTGCGCGAACCGCATCATGAGGACCGCGCCGATCGCAAAGTTGGGGGCGACCAGGCAGTTGACTTTGTTCTTTTCACACAGCTCCCGGATCTCATGAAGATCGTTTTCGGTGATGCCGGTCGTGCCGATGACGCCATGCGTGCCGGAGTTTAAGATCGTCCGAATATTGCCCATCGCGCTCTGCGGGGTAGTGAAGTCGATGACGACCTCGGTCCCCGAATCTTTGATCGCTTTGGCCAGGTTGTCGCCGGCATCGGTCTGGCCGACGAGGGTCAGGTCTTTCTCTTTTTGGACGGCTTTAACTGTCTCCATTCCCATTTTGCCCTTGGCCCCATTAACTATTACTTTTATATTAGCCATGTTTTACTCCCGTTGAGCCAAATCCGCCGGCTCCGCGCTCGGTTTCCGAGAGCTCGGCGACTTCTTCAATAGTCACCTTCTCGATCTTATTGATTATC
>JAGVQF010000107.1 GCA_020051815.1 Candidatus Saganbacteria bacterium
CACGCTCGTCATCCTGACGCACGAAGTGCCCGAGAAGAACCTGATCGCGGCGATCAAGGCGATCAAAAAGCTCTCCGTGGTCAATTCGGTCGGCAACGTCATCAGGATCCTTTAGGGGGGGGGCATAACAGCCCTCATCCGCTGTCACAAGGTTTGCCCCCTTCTCCCAGAGGGAGAAGGGGATTTGCAAAGAATGTTAGCAATTAATTGAATTGATAAAGTATTTTTTGTTTTGCGTATTACCCTCTCCCTTTGGGAGAGGGGGGACGGTCGAGCGTTAGCGGGTGAGGGCTGAAGTTTTTTCCCCAAATTACCCCTTGACAGCTTTCCATATAATAGTGTAAAATTAAACTTCCGTTTGACTAATCGGGGATACGACTGCGTCTTGGGTTATCTGGGGCGTGCTTCTAGTCGAGGTCAAGGCCTTCCTGGTTGCGAGGATAGGATAAATTCCCCTCTCAATTTTTTTCCTGAAATAGGGAAAAGGGGAGGGTTTGTGTGTTTGGAGAGGTTTTATGCAGGATATAGTAACGTTGGTTTGTACCGAGTGTAAGAGAAAAAATTACACGTCGACAAAAAATAAAAAGAATACCAAAGAGCGGATCGAGCTCCTGAAATATTGCCGGTGGGACAAGAAGCACACCAAGCATAAGGAAGAGAAGTGAGGATATCAGGAGATCAGGTTATCAGGGAGTGGGTATCGGGAAATCAGGGGATCAGGGACATTAATTATAAAAATAATTACCTTTCCCTAATATCCGGATCTCCTGATGCCCTGATCCCCTTGAACGCGGGAGCGTCGGTTAATGGTAAACCACCGGTCTCCAAAACCGGAACTGGGGGTTCAACTCCTCCCGCTCCCGGTTCGATCTGGCGAAATTATTAATGAAAGACAAGATCATTAATTATTTCAATGAGACGCTGGCCGAGGTTAAAAAAGTCGTCTGGCCGGACCGGCGTTATGTGACGGTGGCTTCGATCATAGTGCTGATACTGGTTTTTATGACCGGGGTGTTCCTGATGTTCGTCGATTTTGGGCTGGCCAAGTTTTTTGGCGCATTACTAAAATAATTTATGGATGATTCGGTAAATCCTGAGAACCTTGAAAAGCAAGCAGATCAGTCGGCAGTGACGCCGGCCGAAACGCCTCAGGAGCCGGTCTCCGAGGTTACAGAGCCAATAGATGAAGAGCCGGCAGTTGAGGAAGTAAAGGAAGAGGCGAAGGCAGAGGTAAAAGGCGAGCGCCGCTGGTTCGTCGTACAGACCTTTACCGGCCAAGAAGACAAAGCCAAGTCGGCCCTCGATCAGACGGTCAAGGATGAAGGGTTATCTGAAAAAGTGTTCCAGGTGCTGGTGCCGCTCGAAGAGACGATCGAGATCAAGGGCGGCAAGCGGGTCGAGAAAGTCAGAAAGATGTTCCCCGGCTATGTCTTTCTCGAAATGATCCTCGACGAGCAGACCTGGTACCTGATCCGCCAGACCTCGGGCGTCGCCCGGTTCATTGGCAGCAAGGTCAGCCCGACGCCGGTTTCCGACAAAGAAATGGCGCGGGTGCTCAAACAGCTCGGCAAGGAAGAAAAACTCGAGGTCAGTTTTGAGCGGGGTGAGGCGGTCAGGGTCATTTCCGGCGCGTTCCGGGGCTATACCGGCACAGTTGACGAGATCAACGCCGAAAAAGGCAAACTGAAGGTCCTAATCAATATCTTCGGCCGGGATACACCGGTCGAAGTGAATTTTGAGCACGCGCAGAAGTTAACATAAAATGGCTAAAGAATTATTAACAAAAGTGAAATTGCAGATCCCGGCCGGCAAGGCCAACCCGGCGCCGCCCATCGGCCCGGCTCTCGGCCAGCACGGCATCAATATCATGGAGTTCTGCAAGCAGTACAACGCCGCGACCAAAGACAAAGGCGATATGATCGTGCCGGTCGAGATCTCGGTCTTCAAGGACCGCTCCTTTACATTTATATTAAAGACACCCCCTGTGGCTGATCTCTTGAGAAAGGCGGCTGGGGTTGAGAAGGGGTCGGGGGTTCCCAACAAGAACAAGGTCGGCAAAGTTTCGCTCGACAAGGTCCGCGAGATCGCGACCATCAAAATGCCCGATATCAACGCCAACGACGTCGAAGCCGGCATGAAGATCGTGGCCGGCACGGCGAGAAGCATGGGGATCACAGTAGAATGAGCGGCAAAACTTATCGTGAAAAAGCCAAGCTGGTCGACCGGGAGAAGCTCTATACTCCGGCCGACGCCATCGCCCTTCTGCCCTAGACCAAACGGGCCAAGTTCGACGAATCGGTCGATCTGGCGGTCAAACTGGGCGTTGATATCGTGAAAAATCCTTCGATCCGCGGCACGGTGGCTTTGCCGGCCGGCAGCGGCCGCCTGAAAAAAGTCGCCGTTATCACCAAGCCCGACCGGGTCAAAGAAGCCGAGGCGGCTGGTGCCGTGGCGGCTGGTTCGGCCGATATGATCGAAAAGATCAAGGGCGGCTTTCTGGGTTTTGATGTCCTGATCGCTTCGCCCGACATGATGCCCGAGGTTGGCAAGCTGGGCAAGATCCTCGGCACGAAAGGGCTGATGCCCAATCCCAAATCAGGGACCGTGACGGCCGATATCGGCAAGGCGGTCAAGGAATTCCAGGGGGGCAAAGTCGAGTTCAAAATGGACAAGGGCGGTGTCGTCCACCTGGGGATCGGCAAAGTTTCTTTTAAGCCGGAGGGATTGCACGAGAACCTGACGGCGGTCCTTAGCGCCCTCAATCAAGTCAAGCCGAGCGGTTTAAAAGGCGCTTACGTCAGGTCGATCACCATTTCTTCGACCATGGGCCCGGGGATCAAGATCGATCCGGACAAGGCCCTGGATGAGGTCCAATAATCATGAGTGAACGGGCGATCGCGGCCAAAAGTAAAGTTGTCGCGGAACTGAAAGAGAAGATCGGCCGGGCCAACGTCATGGTCCTGACTGACTATCTCGGTTTTTCCGTCAAGGAAATGACCGAGCTGCGCCGCAAACTGCGCAAAGAGAATTCGGAGCTTTCGGTCGTCAAGAACACGCTGATCGAGCGGGCGGTTACGGAATCGGGTCTGCCCGAGCTCAAGGATCATCTTAAGGGGCCGACCATCGTCATGCTCGGCTACGTGGACGCGGTCTTGCCGCTCAAGGTGCTGGTCAAGCATCTCAAAGAGGGCGAAAAGGGCTCGATCCGAATCGGCGTCGTCGACAAGAAAGTGTTCAGCGCCGACGACCTTGGGGCGATCTCGAAACTGCCGTCAAGGGAGATACTGCTCGGCAAAGTGGCCTCCGGCCTCAAGTCGCCGATCTATGGCCTCGTCAATGTGTTGAATGGCCCGCTGCGCAAATTAGTTTACGCTTTAGAAGCGGTGAGAAAATCGAAAGAAGAAAAGGAGGCGAAATAAGATGGCAAAAGTCGAAGAATTAATCAGTGCGGTTGAGGGGATGACGGTGCTGGAATTGGCCGACCTGGTCAAGCAGTTAGAAGAAAAGTTCGGCGTCACGGCGGCAGCGCCTATGATGATGGCGGCTGGCGGCGCGGCGGCGGGTGCCGGCGCGGGCGAAGCGCCCAAGGATGAATTTGACGTTATGCTGACGGCGGCGGGCGACAAAAAGATCCAGGTGCTCAAGGTCCTGCGCGAGATCACCGGCCTGGGCTTGAAAGAAGCCAAGGACTTAGTCGACAACGCGCCCAAAAAAGTCAAAGAAAAGATCAAGAAAGAAGAAGCCGAAGAGATCAAGAAGAAGCTGGAAGCCGAAGGGGCCAAAGTCGAGATCAAATAAGGGGATTTAATGGCAGGTAGAGAAAAATTATTTCACGCTAAGCTGAAGAAAGTTGTCGAGCCGCCGGATCTGATCGAGTTGCAGCGGGATTCGTTCAAGCTGTTCCTCGAAGAGGGTCTGCCGGAGGAGCTGCGCCTGATCTCCCCGATCAAAGGGTATCAGGGCAAGCTCGAGTTATCTTTTACCGGCAAAACGGTCTTCGGCAAGCCAAAATACTCCGCGGAAGACTGCCTGATCAGGGAAACGACCTACGCGGTGCCGATCAAGGTCGAGACCCGGCTCCTCTCCAAGGAGTCAAAAGAGGTCAAGTCGCAGGAGGTCTTTATCGGCGACCTGCCGATGATGACCGAGCGCGGCACTTTCATTATTAATGGGGCGGAGCGCGTCATCGTTTCCCAGCTGGTCAGGTCCCCCGGCGTCTACTATCGCGAGTCGAAGCGCTTGGAACGGACCGGCAGCATGATCTATTACGCCACGGTCATTCCAGACCGCGGCGCCTGGCTGGAGATCGAGACCGACGCCGCTAAAGCGGTCTTTGCCCGGATCAATCGGACGCGCAAGATCCCGATCGCCATGTTCCTCTCCTCGATCGGCGCCACCGAGAAAGAGATACTCGAGGCCCTGCCCGAGGGCGAATACCGCCGGCGCTCGCTCAAGGAATGCCCGATCATGCCGCGCGACGAATCGCTGATCGAAGTCTACAAGCGCCTGCGGCCGGGCGATCCGGTCACCCAGGAAGGGGCGCAGGTCTACTTGAATAATCTCTTCTTTAACGCGCGCCGCTACGACCTGGGCAAGGTCGGCCGCTACAAGATGAACCGCAAGCTGGGCATCAAGGTCGAGGAAGAAAAACAGGTCCTGACCCGGGCCGACATCCTGGCCATGGTCAAGTATCTCGTCATGATCAATAGCGGCGACGGCATGTCCGACGATATTGATCATCTCGGCAACCGGCGCATCCGCGCCGTGGGCGAACTGCTGGCCCGCCAGATCCGCGTGGGTCTGACCCGCGTCGAAAAACTGGTCAAGGAGCAGATGATGGTGCGCGGCAACGAGCCGGTCACCCCCGGCCAGCTCATCAACATCCGCCCCCTGCAGGCGATCATCAAAGAATTTTTCGGCTCCTCACAGCTCTCGCAGTTCATGGACCAG
>JAGVQF010000132.1 GCA_020051815.1 Candidatus Saganbacteria bacterium
ATCATCGGCGGCGGCCGGATCCCGCGCCCGGGGGAGGTTTCTCTCTCGCACTTTGGCGTTCTCTTCCTGGATGAATTCCCGGAGTTTGAGAGGAACGTGCTGGAGGTCCTGCGCCAGCCGCTGGAAGACGGCAAGGTGACGATCTCGCGGGCGCACTCGACGCTGACCTACCCGGCCCAGTTCATGCTGGTGGCGGCCATGAATCCCTGCCCCTGCGGCAACTACATGGACCCGATTAAACAATGCACCTGTTCGCCGGTCACCGTCCAGCGCTACTGGAGTAAGCTCTCCGGACCACTGCTTGACCGCATCGACCTGCATGTTGAGGTGCCGCGGCTCAAAAAGGAAGAGCTCTCCGGCCAGCCTGACGGCGAGCCCTCGGCCCTGGTCCGCGAGCGGGTGGCGCAGGCCCGCCGGCTTCAGCAGGAGAGGTTTAAAGGAACCGAAACCTATTGCAACGCGCGTATGACGCCAAAACAGATCAAGGAGGCGTGCAAGCTTGAACCCGAAGCGGAGGACCTGCTCAAATCGGCCATCCTGCACCTGCAGTTGAGCGCCCGGGCCTATGACCGGATCTTAAAAGTCTCGCGCACGATCGCCGACCTTGAAGGCGCGGCAAACATCGAAGCGCGGCATATTGCCGAAGCCACACAATATCGAACTCTGGATAGAAAGGGGGGTGAATAATAAATGTATAGAGTGATCTATCAATTGCCCTACAACAGTATTCGTGAGATTTACATGCGCTCGGATGAGCTCAAGGCCTGGTTGCGATGGAATTGGTTAAAAGAGAGGATAATCAGCTACGAAAAGGTGTTTTAGGAGGCGAGAAAATGAAAATTTGCCGATCAAAGAATTATGATGCTTACCGGGGAATTAGGATATTGGAAAGAATATTGGCCAGCCATAAGGCCGGTCGGGAAAAGAAACTGCTGGCACTCATCGGTTTAATTAATATTGCATCTGGCGGCAGGGGTCGCGGGTAAATTGACATCAACCAATCTAGACAAAAAGGAGGTGAGAAAGATGGAGAAAAAAGAGAAAGGCAAGAACGAATTGTTCAACCGCATGGTTAAGGCCGGACAAAGGACTTATTTTATCTCGGTCAAGGAAGCGAGCAACCAGCACAAGTATGTGACTTTAACCGAAAGCAAGCTGATCGAAAAGGATAAGTTCGAGCGCCACAATATCATGATCTTCCAGGAGAAGATCGGCGAGTTTGTCGACGCGCTGCAAGGCGCCTGCGCGGCAGCGGCATAATAACGGGCGCCTCCCGGGGCTGTCCTGGGAGGCGTTGCCTTTGTTGGCGCAATGACAAAATCCAAATGACAAATAAATCGTTAAATGACAAATCAAGAAAATATGATCTACGACATCAAAGAGAGAACATTTAATTTTGCCGTTCGGGTGGCGAAGCTTGTCTCCCGTCTGCCGGGCAATAGTATGATCATGCAAACATATGGAAGGCAGCTGATCAGGTCAAGCGCCTCGATCGGCGCAAATGTTGAAGAGGCGGATGGCACGCTTTCAAAAAAGAATTTTATTAGTAAGCTGGCGATCAGCCGAAGGGAAGCGCGTGAATCAAGGTATTGGCCGAGATTGATAATTCAGGCCGATTTCTCGGGTGCGTTACAGTGTTCTGAATTGGCTCTTCTGGAAAGAGAAGCCGAAGAATTAATGCTGATCTTGAGTAGTATAATTAATAAAGTAAAAGACAAAATCAAGCTCCTTTGATTTCAGGATTAAGCGATTTATTTGGATTTTGTCATTTGGATTTAATAAGGAGATCCGGCTGGAAATCGCGGAAGATCGCCTGGGAGGGCGGGGCGGCGATTAATCAGTAATTGAGGGTTAGTTCGTAGGTCACTTTGGTTTTGAGCCCAAGTTTGCTAAAGTCGATCTTGCCGATATAATCCTTGACCTTTTCCAGCAACTTTAGGCCAAGATCGTCGTTTTTTGAAGTATATCCGGCCGAAAGAAATTTCATTTTGCCGTCTGGAGTAACCCCGATCATAATCCGCAGAGTTATCGAGGGGAACTCGGCCAAGCCCGAGTCCCTAATCAACCTCTTATGAGCGCTAATAAAGAGCGGTTCCCATTCTAATATTGTCCGGCCGACTTTTTCAAGGTCTGCCGTGTCCTGCTGACCGGGAGCGCTGACCGCCGCCGGCCTGGCATCGGCGGGGGCATGGAAGCGCTGGCGCGGCAGATCGTCATTGCCCATCTTACGGCCGCTGCCGGCCAGTTGAGCCATGTCGACCTCATTGGTGGTCGTCTTGAGCAGGACGCTTACCGGTATATTTGAGACCGACGCCGAATCTGGCGCCGAGTTTGGCGGTTGATCAGTTTGTTTTAAAAGCGCGGCGAGGTCCGTATCGCTGTTGTAGTCGGTCAAATGGGCACGGCCGAGTTTTTTGACCGTCTCCCGGCCGGTGTCATTGAGCCCGCCGCCAACCTTGATCGCGTCGAGTACGAGGCCGCTCATGCCGGCTGCGGCGGAGGTTTCCGGCGAGAGGCGTTCCTGCGCCTGGCGCTTGTAAGCGAGAAAATCGAGAATAACGAGCGCTTCTTTGATCTTGCGCGGCGACTCGATGGTGAAGCCGGGGCCGTTTAGCGGGGTCGCTACTTCTCCCCGGTCAATTTTGCCGAGCAAAACAGTCAGGTCAGTGGCGGCGCCGTAATTGGTCGGCTCTTTCAAACCGTGTGCTTTGGCCAGGTCAAGAAAGAGTGTTTTTTCTTCCGGGGAGAGGCCGCCATTGATCGCGTCGAGGGTAATGCCGACCGATTCGCTTTTTTGGGCGGTGTCGCGGGTGAGGCGGCGCGAAGCTTCCCGGCGATAACCGAGATAATCGAAAATTACCAGGCCTTCACGGATGGCGGCTTCACTCATGGGTGATCGGACTCCTGATTATTTGCCCAGCAGGTCGTCGGCCTCTTTGTTTTCGTTGCCGGAAGCCGTCGGTTTCTGCCCGGCGGAGGGAGTGGGAGCAGGGACCTCGTTAGGTTCGATTGTTTGCGGTTCAGAGGCCGGAGCTGAAGTTTTCGTCGGCGTGTTTTTATCAGCCTCGTCGGTGGGTGCCGCCCCTATTGCCTTCGATAGATTAGCAACCGCCAGAAAGAGCGTGATCGCTGGACTCTTCAGGCCATTGTCGCTGATCTTAATGACGAGAGATTCGACGTCAATAACTCTGTTTTTCATGAGTTCCGCCAGCTGGGTCACCGCGGTGTCCACGATTTGCAGTGCGATCGGGTTGTCGGCCGCATCGCCGGCATTCTGGCCGGCGAGCTGGAGCCAAAAGCTGTCATCTTCATATTTGTTGTCGGCCAGGGCCTTAGCAGCTTCTAAACGAACCGTGGGAGACAAGTCGCTGACCATGGCCCCTTTTTCCAGCGCGACGGCTTTAAGGAGATCATGCGAATTGGCGGTATTCTCTTTTTTGAAGCTCATAATGCTCGTGAGTTGGACATCATCCGGGTCGGCCGTTTCCAAGTAACCAAGCCCAAACGAGGAGGCAAGGTCAGACGGTGGCGCGATCGGCGTGCTGGCCGCGGCCGTTTTTCGTTCTGCTTCGATCAGCATGGTTCTTAGCTCCTGGTATTTAGCCCGGGCTTGGCCGTAAAGCTCTTTTAACGAGGCGCAGCTGGCGGGTGCCTGGTTATCGAGATTTTTTACTGATGCGTGGAGCCCGATAAACTCGTCGTAACTCTCCCTTATCTTCGGATCGGATTTAATGAGCTCTTTGTGTACGGCCAGTTTCTTTTGGAATTCTGCTATTAGCTCTTTGACGGAAGTGATGGCCAGTTGAGTATTGTCAGTACTTTCCGAACATTTTTTCTTCGGTTGGGCGGCGGCCGGTGCCTGAGCTACGATTAAGGGAAATAATATGTTGTCCATTAGTCTAACGTGACCTCCGCCGGCTCATTGGGCATGCTTTCTGGCAGGGTGGCCGGGCTAGATGCATTTGCGGCTGTCGCAGGCGCATGAGGGAGTGGCGGCTCCGGCGTATCATCAGCCTTTACCGGCGCGCCGAAGATCGTCGGTGCCGGTTGCCTGGTTGTCCGCCAGGCCGCGCTCAGATCGACCGAAAGCTTGAGGCCGAAGTTTGTTGATTCGCTGCCGTAAGAGAGCTGCCCGCCGAAAAGATCGAGCCGGAGCAACTGATTGACCCATGAGGGGGTCACGCCGAGCGTGACGCGGCGGTCTGTAAACGCCTGCGGCGAGCCGGCCGAAGGGAGGCCGGTCATTTGGCTGCCGGTCTGATCGTACCGGATGGATACGTCCCAGTTGTTCTGAAAGGCGTAGCCGAGCTCGGCGTTCAACTTATAGGTGTCGATCTCCGGGTAGAGGTAGCCGGTGTAGAGCCGCCCGTCGCTGCCCGTATAGCGCTTGGGCAGAGCGGTTTCGTCGATTGAATAGTCGGCACCCAGGCCCAGCCGAACACTTTCACCGCTTAATCGGAACTGGCCGCCCAAAGTCCGGCTCGCGGTTGTTTCCGAGAAAGATATCCCATTATAATCTTCGGCGTAATAATCGCGCTGATTGATCCCTTGCCTGTAACGCAGTTCAAGGTAGACGGCCTTGTTGGCCGATTCAAGCGCGGCCACCGGCGCCAATGAGAACGTATGCTGACGCCGGCTGGGGGCAAACGGTCCGGCAGGGGTTGTTTGATCCGAGTTCTCAAAATCATAGCCGAGCCGCAGTCCGGCGCCTAAGCGTACGCCGCCGTCGTATTGCAGGACTGGTGTTAGGCCAGCGGCAAGTTCGGCGCGACGACCGTTGCTTAGCCCCTGGTCATAGCCGAAACGAGCGTCGCCGCGCAGGGCGAAGTGGCGCCAGCCGAAATGGCGGTTGAGGTCATAGTTGTCCAGCCCGGCGCGCAGTTGTAAATCTGGATGGTTGTATTCGCGGATCGCTTTTTGCTCAAGAGTTTCTTCCTTGTCAAAGGCCGTGTATCCGGCTTTGAGCTCGACGGGGAAGTGATTGGAAAATTCTTCCGGGTCAAACGCTAGGGGAGGTGGCGGGTCATCGCGCTTGACAATGGAGAGGGCGTTATCAAGCACGGCGGCAACCGCGTTGTCGTCTTTTTTGACTTCGGCCGGCAGTTTGTCAGGGTAAAGGACAACTAACCGGTAATTGCCGATCGGCACGCCGGCCGCGACGGTTATTGTTGCCGAAACTTTCTCATTGACCTGCCCGCTCGCTTTCTCTTCAGAAACATTATCTAATCGAATGGCGATGCCGTTTTCCTTTTTGTCGCCCGACCAAAATTCGATCACCGCTTTCGGGGGAAAATCGATCCCGGCGATCACAACGGCC
>JAGVQF010000068.1 GCA_020051815.1 Candidatus Saganbacteria bacterium
CACGCCGACACCTAACACACCGCGCGAGGTGCAGGCGGCGCCCGGCCCGATCCCGACGAGGACGCCGGCCACACCGGTGCCCATGAGCGTCAGAGCGACCTCATAAGTCACGCAGTTGCCGACAATGACCGGCACTTTCATCTCGGCGCAGAATTTCTTGAGATCAAGCGGGGCGGAGCTGGTCGATTTGTGCTTGGTGGAGAGAACAGTCGACTGGACGACGAAAATATCAACGCCGGCATCGCGGGCGATCGGTCCCAGTTCGATCGCGTCCTGCGGGATCGAGGAGACAGCGGCTATACCGCCGGCCGCCTTGATCTCCTTGATCCTTTTGATCACAAGCTCTTTCTTGATCGGCTCCAGATACATTTTTTGCATCAACGGAACGTATTCTTCTTTGGAAACAGAAGCGATCTTAGCCAGTTGTTTCTCGGCGTCATCATATCGCGCCCAGACGCCCTGCAGGTTAAGCACGCCAAGCCCGCCCAGCTTGCTCATCAGGACCGCGATCTTGGGGCTGACTACGCCGTCCATGGCCGAAGCGATAATGGGCACGTCAAACTTTTTGCCGCCGATCTTGTACGATATATCGGTATCATCCGGATTGATCGTGATGATCGAGGGACAAAGCGATATTTCATCAAAGCCGTAAGCCCGCCGCGTTTTTTTTGCTTTACCGAGTTCAATGTCCATAATTTACTTCTTCCCCTTCCTTTTAATTATTTTTTGTTTGGTCTCTTTCTCGGGCGCGGCGCCGGACCGCTTGGCAGTCTCGATCATCTTTTCAAACTCTGCCATGATCGGCTCGGGCACCCAGATCTCGTTGCACTCCTGGCAGACATAGGCGGGGACCTGTTCCATCATATACAGCTTGCCGCCCTGATAATCTTCCAGATTGACTTTTTCCAGCTCGAGGTGGCCGCCGCAGGCCGCGCATTCTTCTTCAGCTTCTCCTAAGAGGTCTTTGTATCTGTCCAGGTCAGCGTCTTTTTTTTTCTTGCCGTGGTCGTCATCAGACATTTTTACGATTATACATCAAAGTTATTTTCTTGGCAAGGTAAGCGCAGCGTGTTATAATTGCTGCAAATTCGTGAAATGAGCTTTGCGAAAATCATCAGCGAAAGGGTTGCATTATAATGCATTTTAACATCGAACACGTCCGCCAAACCGACCCCGAGATCGCCCAGGCCCTGGACCAGGAGCTGGCACGCCAGCAGAACAAGCTGGAGATGATCGCCTCCGAAAACTTCACTTCCCGCGCCGTGATGGAGGCCTGCGGCTCGGTCATGACCAACAAATACGCCGAGGGCTATCCCGGCAAGCGCTATTACGGCGGCTGCCAGTTCGTCGATATTTCCGAGTCGCTGGCGATCGAGCGGGCCAAAAAGCTCTTCGGCGCCGAGCACGCCAACGTCCAGCCGCACTCCGGCTCGCAGGCCAATTTCGCGGCCTACGTTGCCTTCATCAAACCTGGTGATAAAGTCATGGGGCTCAACCTTTCCCACGGCGGCCACCTGACACACGGCAGTCCGGTCAATATCTCCGGCATGTATTTCAATTTTATCTCTTATGGTGTGCGCCAGAGCGACGAAACGATCGATTTTGACCAGTTAAGAACCCTCGCTTTGGAACACAATCCCAAACTGATCGTCACCGGAGCGACCGCTTATCCGCGGACGATCGATTTCAACAAATTCAGGGAGATCTGCGACGAAGTGGGGGCGGTCCTCATGGTCGACATCGCCCATATCGCCGGGCTGGTAGCGGCGGGCATTCATCCTTCACCCGTGCCGGTCGCCGAAGTTGTGACCTCAACTACTCATAAAACTTTGCGGGGACCGCGTTCCGGCTTGATCCTTTGTAAAGAACCGTTCGCCAAACAGGTCGACAAAGCGGTGTTTCCCGGCACGCAGGGCGGGCCGCTGGAACACGTCATCGCCGGCAAAGCCATCTGTTTTAAAGAAGCCATGACGCCGGAATTTAAAACATACCAGGGACAGATCGTGAAAAACGCCAAAGCCTTGGCTGAAGGGCTGATCAAGAACGGATTGCGCCTGATTTCGGGCGGCACCGACAATCATCTGGTCCTGGTCGATCTACGTCCCTATAAAGTGACCGGCAAGATCGCCGAGACGGTGCTGGATGAGGTCGGCATCACGGTCAACAAGAACACCATACCATTTGATCCGGAAAAACCATTTGTCACCTCCGGCATCAGGATCGGCACGCCGGCCCTGACGACCCGCGGCATGAAGGAACCGGAAATGAAGCTGATCGCCGACCTGATCGGCCGGGTGCTCAAGAATGTCGAAGACGACAAAGCCAAGAAAGACGCGGCGGGGAGCATTGCCGAACTCTGCAAGCAGTTCCCCCTTTACGGATAGGAAAGTATTAGTCTTTATATTCCCCACACTTAAGTGTGGGGAATTATTGTGGAAGGAAATAAAATGATCGAATTGACCGGCGTGACCAAAGTTTTCCCGAGCGGCATCGACGCTCTGCACGATATCAACCTGACTATCGGCAAGGAAGAATTCGTTTTTATGGTCGGCTCATCCGGCGCCGGCAAGACCACCTTGCTTAAACTTCTCTATCGCGAAGAAAAACCGACCGCCGGCAAGGTGATAGTTGACCGTGTCAACGTGGCCGAGCTCTCCGCCGACCAGGTGCCGTATCTGCGGCGCAATATCGGCGTCGTCTTCCAGGACTTTAAGCTCCTGCCCAAACGGACGATCTATGAGAACGTGGCCTTTGCCCTGCGCGTGACGGGGGCCCCGCGCGGGGCTATCCGGCGCAAAGCAATGCAGGCGCTTGAGTTGGTCGGCATGCTGCGG
>JAGVQF010000154.1 GCA_020051815.1 Candidatus Saganbacteria bacterium
GGCATCGCCATCCGGGTCGACATGCGTGGCTATGATCGCCGATCTAGCGCTTTTTAGGGCGCTTTTTATTTTTCGGCACGATATTTTCATGCTCTAACTTATTGATGAGCCCAAGGACGCGGCTGCCGCGATCGAGCGAATCGTCGCGAATAAAACGGATGCCCGGGGTGACACGCAGCTCAAGGCGGTGGCCCAGCTCGCCGCGAATGAATTTGGTCGCGGAAGCCAGCCCTTTCATGGCTTCTTCTTTTTGTTTTTCTTCGCCGAAGATGCTGACGTAGATCGAGGCATTCTCAAGGTCGGGCGAAACTTCGACGGAGGTGACGCTGACAAAGCCGATGCGGGGGTCGGAAACTCGCTCGCGCAGGATCTCACAGACCTCTTCTTTGATCAGTTCTTCTACGCGCTCCTGCCTCGTCATTTGCCCCTGGGTTTTTCTTGTGTTTCAAAGGTCTCGATGATGTCGCCGGCCTTAAAATCGTTATAGCCGGGGACGGCGATGCCGCATTCAAAGTTCGATTCCACCGACTTGACGTCCTCTTTGAAGCGTTTGAGCGACTCCAGTTTGCCCTCGTAGATCTTTTCCTTGCCGCGAAAGATGCGCATACCCGAGCCGCGCACCATCTTGCCGTCGGTCACAAAACAGCCGGCGATCGCGCCGACCTTGGAGAAGCTGTAAAGCGCGCGGACTTCGGCGTGGCCGGTGATGACCTCTTCATAGACCGGCTCGAGCATCCCTTCCATGGCCAGCTTGACGTCGTCGATCAGCTTGTAAATGATGTTGTACTGGCGCACCTCCACCCCTTCGACCGAACTCTGGTTCTCGGCCGAGCCCTCCAGCCCAACGTTAAAGCCGATCAGGATCGCGTCGGAGGCCTTGCCCAGCATAACGTCTGATTCATTGATCCCGCCGACCCCATTGTGGATGATGTGGACGCCGATATTGCCGACCTTAAGGTCGGTGAGCGACTGGATGATCGCGTCGAGCGAGCCCTGGACATCGGCTTTGATGACAAGGTTGATGTCCCGTCCCGCGCCTTCCTTGACCAGTTTGGAAAAGTCTTCGAGCGAAACGACCTTGCCCCGCAGTACTTTGGCCTGGAGCTCTTTTTTCTGTTCGGCCAGCAGGCGGGCTTCTTTTTCCGATATCTTAACTTCGAACAGGTCGCCCGGTGTCGGCACATCCATAAAACCGAGTACCTCGGCCGGGGTTGACGGCCCGGCTTTATCCATGCGCGCGCCGGTATCGGTCAAAAGGGCCCTGACCTTGCCGTAAGTGCCGCCGCAGGTAAAGATATCGCCGATCTTGAGCGTGCCGTTCTTAACAAGGACGGTGGCAACAGGCCCGCGCCCCTTATCGACGCGCGATTCAATGATGACACCGACCGGGTTGGCGTTCGGGTCGGCTTTCAACTCCTGAACGTCGGCTAAGAGCAGGATCATCTCCAGCAGGTCCTCAATCCCGGTGCCGGCCTTGGCCGAAACGCCGACGGTCACGGTCTGGCCGCCCCACTCTTCAGGTTGCAGGCCAAGTTCGGCCAGCTGGGTCTTAACGCGGTCCTGGTTGGCATCGGGCTTATCGATCTTGTTGATGGCGACGATAATCGGCACACCGGCCGCCTTGGCGTGGTTGATGGCTTCGATCGTCTGCGGCTTGACGCCATCGTCGGCCGCCACGACCAGGATGACGATGTCAGTGACTTTGGCGCCGCGGGCGCGCAGAGAAGTAAAGGCCTCGTGGCCGGGGGTATCAAGAAATGTCACCTTTCGCCCGTTAACCGTTACCTGATAAGCGCCGATGTGTTGGGTGATGCCGCCGGCCTCTTTTTCGGCCACTTTGGTCTTGCGGATGGCATCGAGGAGCTTGGTCTTACCGTGGTCGACATGGCCCATGACGGTGACGACCGGCGGGCGCAGGGCGCGCCGCTCGATCTTGATCTTATGCTGTGTGGCGGCGGCTTTGCGCTCGGTCTCGATTGTGATCTCTTTGCCCAGCGTAGTTGCCACTTCTTTGGCGACTTCGGCTGCGATCCGCTGGTTGATCGTCGCCAGGATCCCCTTCTTCATCAGTTCTTTGATCAAGTCGGAAGGTTTGACCTGGATCTTATCGGCGAGATCTTTGACGTTAATATCGTCGGTATCAATGACGGGGCCGGAAGAAACAGGAGGAGGAACAGGAATAGGAGCGGGCGAAGGAGCAGGAATAGGTGTTTGAACAGGCGCCGGTTTAACTTCAGCCGGCTTTGGCTTGAGCAGTTCTCGGACGATGTTGGCGAACTCTTCATCGACGGAAGAAGCGGCGGTCTTGGCTGCGACACCCAGATCTTTTAGTTTGACTAAAAGATCTTTGGACGTAACATTAAGTTCTTTGGCTAGATCACTGACTTTGATCTTACTCATTGGCACCTTCAGCCTTTTCTTCGGTTTTTTCTTCTGCTGCTTCGGCCGGTGTTAGCTTTTCAAGCGCTTCCTCGGGCACCGACGAATTGGCCGCTTTGACCGAATAGCCCATTTCGCGCAGTTTGGCGATCAACTCCGAACTTTGGAGGCCCAGGTCCTTGGCCA
>JAGVQF010000200.1 GCA_020051815.1 Candidatus Saganbacteria bacterium
AGGACCATATTAGAATTGCCGAACTCCTGCTCGAATCGACCAAACGCATCGTGGAAGCCGGCAAAGATGTCGTTATATTGCTGGACTCGATCACGCGTCTGGCCCGCGCTTACAACCTGGTCACCCCACCCTCCGGCCGCACCCTCTCCGGCGGTCTTGACCCGACCTGTCTCCACCGGCCAAAGCGTTTCTTCGGCGCGGCCCGCAACATCGAAGACGGCGGCTCGCTCACCATTATCGCTACGGCACTAGTTGAGACCGGATCGAGGATGGACGATATTATTTATGAAGAGTTCAAGGGGACCGGCAACATGGAGCTCCATCTCAACCGCAAACTGGCCGATCGCAGGATCTTCCCGGCTATTGACGTTAGATTGTCGGGCACCCGGCGTGAAGAACTGTTATTGGAAGACAAAGACCTCAAGAAGATGTGGCTGCTGCGCAAAGTGATGGACAGCTACGAGACGGTGGATGCCACGGAGCAGCTGATCGAAAGAATGAAGCAGTTCAAGACGAACAAGGCCTTCATGGAGTCGGCGGAGGCGAAGTAGGGTTATTCGAACAGCAGGGCTTCGATCTCTTTCAGTCCAGCCCAGGCGCCGGAATTGATCTTCTCCCGCGTGTATTCTTCCACATAGTGACGGATCTCTTTCGCCGTTGTGATCTTCTTGATATTTTCGACCATGACTTGCAGCTCATCAGCCGAGACGCTCATTATGATCTTGCGCGCAACATCGACAAAGCCGGTACTAAAGCTGATCTTTCTCAAACCAAGACCAAGTAGGACGAGCAGTTTTACCCAATCGTTCCCCATATTGCCGCAGAGCGAAAGCTCTTTGCCCCCCTCCCCAGCCGCTTTAACCGTAGTTTCGATCGCCTCGAGAATACGGGGATCAAGCTCATCAGAGTAACGCGAAGCGATCGAATTATAACGGTCGATCTGGGTTATGTACTGGGTCAGGTCATTCGTCCCAAGGCTAAAAAACGCTATCCGCCTATCATGGGCCAGTTCCGGCAGATCCGGTAGGATATCGGGATGCTCAACCATGATGCCATAGCTGATATGATCATTGATTCTTTTGCCATCGTTCGCCAGTTCAGCCCGAACCTCATCAATTAGCGCCATGACGGCATAAAATTCTTCTTTTGACCTGACCAGCGGGAACATAACGCGGACAGCGCCGGCAGTCTGCAGAAGCGCCATAAGCTGTTCGCGGAAAAGAAAATAATATGGGCTGTCCTTATCGAGGAAAAGTTCGAGGCCGCGCTTGTGCGTCCCGGTTGTGAGGCCGTTCAATTTATCGAAATATGGCAGATTCTTGTCCTTATCAGGGTCGATCGTTCTTATGACGACCTTTTTGCCCTGTGCGGCATTGATGATGTGGTTATAGAATTTGATCTGCTCGGCGATACCCGGCTGTTCTTCGCGCGGCGAGTTATCCGGGTTGTTGATAAAGAAGAATTCGGTCCTGACCAAACCGACCCCCTGCATGCCGTGCTTGAGCAAGAGATGGACCTCTTCGGCGTCGGCAACATTGCCCAGCAGTTCGACTATTTGCCCGTCAGTCGTGACCGCCGCCAGGTGGCGCAGAGCTTTGAGCGGGGCAAGCATCTCTTCGCGCTGTTCGATCAAGGAAAGGTACCGGCTGCAAGTTTCAGTTGAAGGATTGACGATCAGTTTGCCCGCTTTGCCATCAATGATCACCCGGTCGCCGGTCTTGACCCGGCTCGCCACGCCCTCAACACCAACCAATCCGGCTTTCTCGCGCTCCCCTGTTCGCAGGGAAAGATGGTCCTTCAGGCTGCCCGCCTCTCTGACAATTCCCCTCACTTTCAGGTCGTTAACTATCCCCACGTCAGAGGGGGAAATATCAACAGCGACAATGATCGCGTCGTTTCCAAGGCGATCGACCTCTTCTATGATATCAACGGCGCCCTGATGTTTTTTGGCCAGCATCTTGGCGCAAAGGAGATAATAATCAGAATAGATACTGCGGTAATGTTCATCCTCGGAATCTTTAAGAGCTTGGAAATTTTGCAAAAATCTCTCAACCGCTTCGCGCGCGCCGATCCTCTCCTGCCCCATGATCTCAACGATATTTGTTTTAACTTCCATAAGGGCCTTCAATAGGGTCTGGGCGAAATCGCCGTCAGTCTTTTTTAGCCCCGCCTCCAGGGTCTCAAAAGCTTCGATCGTCAGCCGTATTTTTTCGCCCAACAAATCGCCAAAAGGCAGGTTGCGCTGTGCGGCTTCCGCCGCCAGATCAACCAGGGGATATTTGCTGATATCGAGGTCCTCTTTTATCACGAGGGCTACCCCTTTAGCGATCTGGCCGGTAATCGGCAACCCAGACAACTCGTATTCGGCAACAATTGCCGGCGGCGTTATCACAGTTGTTTCAACTGCGTCTGGTTCAAGGCGGAAAACATTAGCAGGGATAAACGGCGCTGCCCGCAGCCGAAGGTTCAACAATTTTTGGTCGAGCGCGGCCGATGCGGCTCTAGGAGTAGTGCTGGCCCAAAATCTCGTGATCAATCTTATTCCACCCATCCAACCCTCCTAAGATTATTATTCTACCTAATATATATCGTCCAATTCCGGCTAAAATTGCAGATTCTTCAGGATGGCGGGGAGCAGATGATTTTCTTCTTCCGGGGTGGCAATAAAATGCCGCCTGGCATATTCTTCGATCTCGGCCCTCGTCCCCCGGAACGCTTCATGGCCAATGTCGAGACCCAGCGGCTGGATCATTGCCTCTCCATCAAGTTTCTCCTCGAGCGAACCGAGGTGGAAGATGGCGCCCTTAAAATCATGGCCAATAATGTATAGCCCCTCCGGCGCGGCAAAAGAAGAGAGGATGGAAACATTGCCGCCAACATGCTCTTGA
>JAGVQF010000098.1 GCA_020051815.1 Candidatus Saganbacteria bacterium
AATTTGATTATTTTGACAAATTAAACGATCCCCATGATCCTTTTACCCAGGAGCGGCCGTTCATTTTTATCATGGGCCATATCCATGCGCCGGGGGTAGCGTATTTTTATGAAAAAGTCATCCAGGCGATCAAGGAAGACACGGAGCTGGCCGGCCGCGCCAAATTTTTACTGACCTCATCCTGGCTGGACAGCGTGGGGGCGGGCGGGCTGATCGCTATCGCCCGGCGCAAAGACGATCCCAAAGGGCCGCCGATCATCCTGCCTTCCATTTGGGGACATCTGACGGCTCAAGAAATGCTGGAATATTATAAACACTTAACGGTCGATCTAAGCGAATACATTCGGGCAAAGCAAATCGAAATCAATCAGAGAGCTGGTTAGCCAGCTGAACAAATTGCTCTAAGCCCAGTGTTTCCGGCCGCCGATTCAGGTCCAATGAGACTTTCTCCAAATTATATTCCGCCAGCGAATTCCTTAACTTCTTCCGCCTCTGCTGAAAAGCCGCGTGGACGATGTCGAAAAACAACTTTTCATCTAGGCCAGGGAAGGGGGATGAGGTATGGGGTATGAGGGAGACGATCGCGGAGCCGACCTCGGGCCAGGGGAGAAATGATGATTTGGAGACGAACGAGTTTAATTCTACTTTCGCGTAAAATTGCGTAAAGATCGAGAACGAGCCGAATTTTTTCGTGCCGGGAGTGGCGGCCATCCGCTCGGCCACCTCCTTCTGGACCATGATGACCGCGACGACCGGCTTCTCCTTCGCGGTCAGGATCTTCTCGACTATCGGCGCGGTGATGTAGTAGGGGAGGTTGCCGATAACCTTGTATTTGCGGCCAAGAGTGACTTTTTCCAGCTCGACCTTGAGGATATCCTCCGGCACGAAAGTTACATTAGTAAATGAAGCCAGTACTTCTTTGCTGATGCCGACCAGCTCTTTATCGATCTCGATCGCGGCCAGATGATTTACGTGTTTGGCGATCTCTGACGTGACAACCCCTAACCCTGAGCCGATCTCGACCACAAGATCGTCATTGGTCAATGAAGCGGCGGCGATGATCCTCTCAACAACCTTGGGATCGACCAGAAAATGCTGGCCGAGGTTTTTACGCGGGAAACGCCCATAAGCTTGCAGGAGTTCTTTGGTGATTTGATGAAGGCTGGCGACTCGCGACTCGTGACCCGCGACCATTTATCTCGTCCGGGCGAAGTGCGCGGCTACCTGGATCGCCTCGATCAGGCTCTGCGGGTTGGCCCAGCCCTTGCCGGCGATATCAAAGCCGGTGCCGTGGTCGACCGAGGTTCGCACGATCGGGAGGCCCACCGTGACGTTGACCGAGCGGTTGAACGACAAAAGTTTCAACGGTATTAACCCCTGATCGTGGTACATGGCGATGACGATGTCATACATCCCGGCGTTGGCGAGATAGAAGATAGCATCGGGCGAGATCGGCCCCTTGACGTCGATGCCGAGCTTTTTCGCTTCTTCGACCGCCGGCTTAATTATCTTTATCTCTTCCTGGCCGAAAATACCGTTTTCGCCGGCGTGCGGGTTGAGGCCCGCCACGCCGATCTTGGGCTTTCTGCCACGCAACTTGGAGAGCGTTTCGTGCGCGAGCCTGATCGTCTTTAGGATATTCTTTTTATTGATCTTGCGGCTGACATCCTTGAGCGGCATGTGCGTCGTCACCAGCATGACCCAGAGCTTGTCGGAGACGAACATCATGGCGTAGTCCTTGGTCTTGGTGTAAGCGGCCAGGATCTCGGTGTGGCCGTCAAATTTATAACCGGCCTTGTGGACCGCTTCTTTGTTGATGGGGGCGGTGGTGATGGCGTCGATGTCGCCGTTCTTGGCCAGCTCCGTGGCTTTGGCGATGTACTCGAACGCCGCTTTGCCGGCCGCTTTTGAGACCTGGCCGGTCTTGAACTTGGCCGGGTCGGCATTCTCCAGATCGAGCAGATCGATGACGCCGGGCCGGAACTTGGCTTCGGCCACGCTCTTGACCGAATTGATCTCGATGCCGTCGATCTTGGAAACCTTGAGGCCGTGCCGCAAACTGCGCCGGTCGCCGATCACGATGCAATTGGCCACGGCCTGCACGGCGGAGGAGGTGAGCGCCTTGGCGCAGATCTCCGGGCCGATGCCGGCCGGATCTCCCATCGTGACACCGATGACCGGCTTATCCATCGTAGTGGAAGCCCGCTTTCTTCAAGCGGTTGATCGCTTCTTCCAGCCGGTTCTCGGGCGCCACCAGCGCCGCACGCACAAACCCTTCGCCCAGATCGCCGAAAGCGGTGCCGGGAGAGAAAACCACGCCGGTCTTGGCGATCACCTGCATGACGAACTCGCTTGAGTCGTATCCTTTCGGGACCGGGAACCAGATATAGAGGCTGCCTTTCGGCTTGCTGATCCGCCAGCCCAAAGAGTTGAGCCCGTCAACCAGGATATCGCGCCGTTTTTGGTACGTGGCCCGGACCCGGTCGATGTAGTCCTTTTCATCGAGCGTCATGGCGGCGATGGCCGCTTTCTGGACAGCGGTGAAGAGGCCGTAGTCGAGGTTGGTCTTGATCTTGCGCAGCGCTTCGATCAGATCGCGGTTGCCGACGGCAAAACCGCAGCGCCAGCCGGGCATGCCGAAAGTTTTGGAGGTGGTGTGGAACTCGATGCAGATGTCCTTGGCCCCCGGGATCGAGAGCATGGAAATGGGCTTGTTGTTCTCAAAATAGATCTCGGCGTAAGCGAAATCATGGACCAGGATGATCTCGTATTTTTTGCAGAAAGCGACCGCTTCTTCGTAGAACTGGCGGGTCGAGACCGCGCCGGTCGGA
>JAGVQF010000021.1 GCA_020051815.1 Candidatus Saganbacteria bacterium
CGGCCGTGATCTCCGCCTCCAGTTCTGATCCTTGCAGATTCAGCGGATTACGATCGTTAAATAGACTCCCCTTGGCCCTAATAAAAGGGTAAAGCATCGGCCCGCCGATCAAGGCCTGATTCACTCTTTCCAGCAAGCCGGCCAACATCGCTTCTTGCCCGTTCAAGCCGGTGAGCCTTTGCCCGCCGAACATTCCGATGATCCCGGATGAACTGTCCACCAGATTATTCCAGACAAAATCGAACTCTCGCTCGGTTTCCTGCCCAAGGGCTACAACTCCACCCTGGCTCTTGATGAGCTTGGCGATCTCGATCGTCAAAAGTGATGGTCTAAGCATTTCAGAGATCATGCCGATAATGAGCCCATCGGCTTTGGTGTCTTGAACAATTTCTTTGGCCAGGTCTTGCGCGGCAGCCTGATCAACGGCTTCCACCTGACAAGGCGCGAGATTTGGCAGCAGGACAAACGGACAATAAATCCGGTTTTGATTGGCCTTTTCCACTGCCAGCCTGACTTCTTTGCCGGAGAAAACCGGAACGGCAGTAAAAGATGAATGCACGAATTTTCTGCCCAATAATTTAACCGCGTTTTCTTGCGACCCGGCTTTCGCCCATTGGCCAAGTAAAATTGCCGTCCCTTCCGCTTCATTGATCAGGCGCAAGGCCTCAAGCGTGCCGATCGAACGCTCCGATGAAAGATCAATGGTATGCAACCATCTTGTTTCAGCGATCATCTTCATTGGGACCCCGCCCTTTCGACCGGGTCGCGGGAAGGCGGCTTTTCCGTAGAGCGGGCTGATATTGAGCATAATAAAACTATCTCCTCGGTTCACTGCATTATTCGCATCTATATATCAGAACTAATTTTGAGAAATTTCAATCTAATTCGCTCTTGTGATATAATTTTGTCATGCTGCAAACGATCTCCCAAAAGATCTTAGCCAAACACGCCGGGCTGAAATCGGTCGAGCCCTGCCAGCTCATTAACTGCAAAGTTGATCTGGTCCTCGGCAATGACATTACCGCACCACCCGCGATCAAGGAATTCGAAAAGATCGGCGTCAGCAAGGTCTATGATAAAAAGAAGATCTATCTGGTCCCCGACCACTTTGCCCCGGCCAAGGATATCAAGTCCGCCGAGCAGATCAAAATGATGCGCGAGTTTGCCCATAAATACGGCATCGTCAATTTCTTTGAGATCGGCTGTATGGGGATCGAGCACGCGCTCCTGCCGGAAATGGGCGCGATCAAACCGGGCGATCTTATTATCGGCGCCGACTCGCACACCTGCACCTACGGCGCGCTGGGCGCTTTTTCGACCGGCGTCGGCTCGACCGATATGGCCGCCGCCATGGCCACCGGCGAAGTTTGGTTCAAAGTGCCGGAACAATTGAAATTTGTCTATACCGGAAAGCTTCAGAAATGGGTCGAGGCCAAGGATTTGATACTTTACACCATCGGGCAGATCGGCGTCGACGGCGCCCGCTACATGTCGATGGAATTCACCGGCCCGGTCATCGACAAACTTTCCATCGAAGGCCGGCTGACAATGGCCAACATGGCGATCGAAGCTGGCGGGAAAAACGGTATTTTCACTCCCGATCGAAAAGTGTTTGAATATCTAAAATTTCGAATTAAAAACCTTAATTCGTCATTCGTAATTCGTCATTCGTCATTAGCGTCCGATCCCAATTCCGAATATAAGAAGATATATGAGTACGATGTCAGCAAAATAGAGCCACAAGTCTCTTATCCTCATCTGCCCAGCAACACCCATCCGGTCAGCAAGTCGCATCACATTAAGATCGACCAGTCGGTCATCGGCTCCTGCACCAATGGGAGAATTGAAGATATGCGGATCGCGGGTAAAATTCTGAAAGGCAAGAAAGTCCATCCTGACGTTCGATTAATTATCCTTCCCGCGACACAGAACATTGAACTCCAGATGATAAAAGAAGGTTTGATGGAACTTTTCATCAAGGCCGGAGCGGCAGTTTCTACGCCAACCTGCGGGCCATGCCTGGGCGGTCACATGGGGATCCTGGCCGAAGGCGAACGCGCCATCGCGACGACCAACCGGAATTTTGTCGGCCGGATGGGCCATCCCAAGTCGGAAGTTTATCTCTCGAACGTGGCGGTGGCGGCGGCTTCGGCCGTTGCCGGCCGCATCGTCAGTCCGGAGGAGCTATGAAAAAAATTTGGATAAAAAAGTTTGATTCTTTTAAAAGAGCCGATGAGGCTGACGAAAAATATTATTTAAAAATGTCCTCCGCTGAACGGCTGGATATTATGCAATTTCTTCGAGAAACTTACACTAAACTGAAAAGAGGGGGAAGGCATGAAAGCGGTCAAAGACTACGAAGAGTTATTAAGATATTTCAACAAGCGTAAGGTTAATTATTGCGTCGTCGGCGCTTTCGCCCTCGCTTTTCACGCCCAACCGCGCTACACCAAGGATATGGATATTTTGGTTGAAGCAAGCCTGGAAAACGGCCGGAAGATTATCGCCGCGCTAAAAGATTTTGGTTTCGGAAGCTTGAAACTTTCACCTGAAGATTTTATTGAGGAAAAGCAGGTTGTCCAGCTAGGTTACGAACCGGTTCGGGTCGACCTTCTTACTTCTATTGAGGGCGTCACTTTCATCACTGTCTGGAAACATAAAGCGGTCGGCCGATACGGCAAACAGAAAGCTTATTTCATCGGCTTAGACGACTTAATAAAAAACAAACAGGCCTCGGCCCGCTTGCAGGATCAAGCCGACCTAAATATTCTCGATCTGGTAAAAAAGCGCAAATAATAATTTGCAGCCGCGGCCAGCGCTATGGCGGATCGCCAGCCCGGAGAATTTATAGTTTCCCTCCGACCTATTAAATGTCATTATTCCCCGTCAATTGAATTGCGGCTAAAAATTCTTTCTCGAAAAGAAAGAATTTTTTTTCGTGGAATAGTTTGACTGTACTAAACATGACTTCTACCAATGGCTCCTGATTAAAATCATCCAGAATGCCAAGCACCATCATCTGTTCTTCCGGAGTAAGTCCCCTGACGAGGCCGCCGATCGTCGTATGAACAATGTTCGGCCGACTGACATTCAGTGCAGCGCGCATCATGTCTATAGAAGAAAGGCCTGACTCACCTGCCGGAAAGTTTTGCGGATAATAGCAAGCCATAACCCAGCCATCACCGGCCAAGGCCACCTGTTCGGAGTAAACAGTTAATGGGGCATATGGCATTAAAACACGCGAATATCGCTCAATTTCTTCTGCC
>JAGVQF010000090.1 GCA_020051815.1 Candidatus Saganbacteria bacterium
CGCCTCAACATCATCCGCATCCACATGCCCGCCCTGCGCGAGCGGCGGGACGATGTCCCACTCCTCCTCAATTACTTTTTGGATAAATATAACAAGGAATTGAACAGGAATATCAAGGGGTTTAGTCGTGAAGCGATAGAAATGCTGACCGGCTACGATTGGCCGGGCAATATCCGCGAACTGCAGAACCTTGTCGAGCGCATCGTTGCACTGGCCGGGGATGAAGAGCAGATCTCGCTCGAAACCCTGCCGCTCGAGAGCGTTTCCCATAATGTCATCAAAAAAGACCTGCGCGGGGCGCTGGCCGACTTCGAAAAAAGATATCTCAAGAACGCCCTGGCCGAAGCGGGCGGCAATCAGACCAAAGCCGCCGAAATCCTGGGCGTTCATCGCACGACCCTTATCTCCAAAATGAAAGAACTCGGCCTCAAATAGCCGCCTCACTGTTTTAAAACGCTACAGTCGGTGTCGGAAAACGCTACAAATATCCTGTTTTTGATCTGATTTCCCTCATACCCTCCCTGGCAATAAGATTGCTTATCTTAGAGTGACAGGTGGTTCGGCTATCGAGGTCGGCCATGGCTCGAGAATATCATGAAATACTTGGGAAAATTTAACGATATATTCACAGATGTGGTTTGATATAAGGGGGTTAATTATTTTGAAAATTAATGCGAGATGGTTATTGTGTTTCGTTTATCTAAGTTTTGCGGCTTCATTCTCCATTGCCGTTACAACGCCGGTTATTGTCCCGCATCCTCATGACCATGATGGGATATATTCGATCTCTTGGTCGGCCGCCACGGATGTCACCGGCATCGCAAGCTACGAGCTTCAGGAGGCCGCCACAAGTGAATCAACTTCAGATCTTTTCTCCGATAACGCGGAGACAGGCTTAAATTCCTGGAATGTAGCCGGCTTTACAATCTCCACCGCCGCTTCATATTCTTCATCACATAGTTTTTATTCGGGCAGCGGGAACAATCTGGCCAACTATATATCCCTGAAGAATCCCATAACTGTCGGCGGCAATACCGCGCTCTCTTTTTGGACAAAATATTATACGGAAAGCAGTTATGATTATCTCTATGTCCAGGTCTCAACGAATAATTCGACTTGGACCAACCTTGGATCATTCGACGGCTCGCAAACCACTTTTACCAAAAAAACATATTCCCTCTCATCGTATTCGGGGCAAGCCGTTTACATCAGGCTGAAGTACGTCACCGATTCAAGCGTCATAAACGACGGCGTCTATATTGATAATATTTCGATCGGCAATGACGGGGGCTATAATTTTTCAACCATATCAGATTCTTTGACCTCGACTTCATATGATTTTTCCGGCAAGGCCAATGGCCTCTATTATTATCGGGTTAGAGCCGGGAACAATTCCGGCGCTTGGGGCTCATTCAGCGATATCGTCACGGTTGAGGTCGGGCCCGATACTTATGCGCCTGCGGCTCCAGTGATTTCCGGCCCGGCAACGGTTATCGGCGGCGCCGCGATCGATCTGTCATGGTCCGATCCCGGTGATGAAAGCGGTGTCGCGGCTTACGAACTGCAGGAGTCGGCCGACTCTCTCTCCTGGCTTGCCTCTGCCGGCGCGATCACGGCGCTCGCTTATACTATCCCAGGGAAAAGCCCGGGCTCATATTATTATCGCGTGCGGGCCAAAGACGGCGCCGGCAACTGGAGCGCTTTCAGCTCGCCGCTCTCTGTCATGGCCGCGGCGTCCGCCGGTGTTGATTTCGCGGTCAGCCGATCTGATGCGGCTTTCTCCCCCGATAAGATCTCGGAGGGCGACACTTTGAGCGCGCGGCTTGTCCTGCATAATGTCGGCGCCCAGGGCGCTTATGCCAGGGTCGACCTGTATCGCGATCCAAAGGATGCCGCCCATTTAATTGATACCAATTACTATATTTATGTTTCGGCGGTCGGCTCCGCGGAAACGAACTTTTATTTCAATACGCAAGGCATGGGTAAAAATCCGTTATTTTATTTTGTCGTCAGCCCCGTTTACTCGTCGGACACGGACTCCAATCCGGCCAATAATGAAGCGACCGTTGAAGCCAGCGTGATCTCTCTCGTCCGGCCGACCTTCAGCTACCCGAACCCTTTTAATCCGGCATCACAGACGACCAAATTTGCTTATCGTCTTGATTGGGCCGATTGGGTGCGGGTCATAATCTTTGACGTCACCGGCCGCATCGTCTGGCAAAGGTCATTTGTCGCGGGAGAACCGGGGGGCGCGGCCGGCCTTAACGAAGTCGAGTGGAATGGCATGACGGATTATGCGGAAACCGCCAGGAACGGGCTCTATATTTACAAGGTCATTGATTATTATTCCAAAAAGCCCCTTTTCAGCGGCAAAGTGATGGTGCTCAAATGAGAAAAATCATTCTTGTCTCGTTTGTTCTGATGATTTCGCTGGTGGCGGTCAGCCGCGCGGCCAACCTGGATGTGATCGGGGTGGGCGCTGTGTCGATGGGGATGGGCAGAAACGGCCTCGCGCTCTCCGATGATGTCAACACGATCTTTCTCAATCCGTCTGGTTTGGGCGGGATCAAAACGCCGCAGATCACCAGCATGTATACAAGATCTCTGGACGAAGTCAATTATTTTGTCGCGGGTGGCGTGCTCCCGGCCTACTATGGAACACTCGGCCTCTCGTATATCGGGTCGCAGGTGAACGATATCCCGCTCACGGCATTGCTCTCGGACGGCTCCCTCGATCAAGACAATATTACGTTCGCTAACTATTCGAGCTCTGTCCTTGCCCTCTCTTACGGTCTGAACATTGGTCCGGAAGAGGTTGGTTTGAGTTCCGGCATTAGGCTGAAATATTTCAGCGAGGATCTTTCCCGGGGCTCCGCGTCAGGCTATGATCTGGATTTCGGCCTCCGTTATCAGCCGGTTCCATGGCTGCGGCTGGCGCTCGTGCAGGAAAATGTTTTGCCCGCCGCCATGGGGGCAAGTCTGAACTGGACTACCGGCCTGAAAGAAGGCATTCCGGCTGTGACCAAAGCGTCGGTTGGCTGCCTTTTTGGCGAAAATAATTTTGAGTTTGAAGCCGGACTGGAAAAGCCGACGCTCTCGGCCGGGCAACCTCTCTTATTGAGGGCGGGCGTCGAATGGCGGCCCGCGCCGATCCTGGCGGTCAGAGCCGGTCTCGACCAGGAGCCGGTCCCCGGCGAAGGCGGGACGGCCCCGGGGACGGTCAATAGCTTTTCATTCGGCACCGGTTTCAAGTATGCCGGCTTCAGTTTCGACTACGCGTACCGGCCATTCGCTGGTTACAGCGGCAATAATTCGCAGTTCTTTTCCATATCATATCTTGGCAAGCTGGACTACGACCCTCCCTCCGTTGAATATAAGTTCGTCGATGGCCGCGTCTATCGCGGGGCCGGCCTCAAACTGGGGATCAAGTTATCGGAGAAGGTCAAAGCGTTAAAAGCCACCCTGCCGGACGGCAAGGCGGTTAACCTCGATCCGAACCAGAAGAACAAGTTCCTGCTGGAATGGGACGTGCCCGCCGATATCGAATTGGGCAGGCACACGATAGAAATATTCGCGCAGGACTTGGACGGTAACAAGATGGTAAAAAAGATCGAATTTGAAGTGCTGGCGCGGGAGCCGGAGCTCACGCTGGACCGGCCGAACGACAGGGCAATGACCGCCGATGAAACTATCGCGGTCAGCGGCAGCGCGGCCAACGGCGAATTGTTCTTAAACGATGAGCCGGTGACGGTCGGTAGCGACGGGCGATTTGAAACAACGGCCTCGTTGAACCCGGGGATCAACAAATTGATCTTTAAGCTGGGCGGCGAAAGCGGGAACGAAAAAACGAAGGTGATCTCGGTCATGAGGATTCTAAAGGGGGAGCAATAATAATGACGAAAATAAGCAAAAAGAAGATCATCTCTCTGGACCGTGTTTTGTTGGCAGTCTTCCTGCTCCTGGCTGTGCCGGCCGCGTCTTTCGCGTCCGAAAAATATAATATCTGCGTTTATGATATCGATTACAATGTGACCGGCGCTTCACCGGAGTCGTTGGCGGAGATCGAGCGGGAGGTTATAGACACCCTCTCAAAACACAGCGGGCTGAACACGGTTGATAAAGAGGCCCTCAAAGAGGTTATCGGCAAATATTCCGGGGGCGGCAAGGTCGAAGCAGCCGAGCTAGCCGAAACGGCAAAATTTGCCGGGATCGATTATTTGCTGCTCTTGAGCTTGTCAGGTGAAGTTATGGCAGCCAGCGATAAACTTGACGAATTGTTCGAGCAAAATAATTCTCGGCCTTTGCATCTGGGCCTCAAGATCTTGGACATCACACACGACGAAACCGCGGCCGAAATTAATTCCGATCTGGACAATATGCTTGAAGTGAGGATGGGGATCAAGAAACAAATATTCGATCTTGACTTGAAATATCAAAGAGGCAGAGTGGAAAAGATCTCGGATGGCAAGATCGCCGTTGATCTCGGACAAGATGACGGGGCGGTGGAGGGGCAAAAAGCGGCTGTTTATAAGGCGATCCAAGTGAAGGTCGGAAGGATCGATCTGTCGGCCCGGGGTGAAATGATCGGCCGGGCGACGGTCGAGAAAATGACCAAAGACAAAACAATGATGCTGATGGAAGGCAGTCCGGAAGTCAAAGTCGGCGATTTTGTGGAGATCTCGAGTGCGGAGCAGCCCGTTGCCGTCTCGGCTGAAGAAGCCGCCGTCGTGGTGAGCGGCCGGCCGCAGGACGGGTACGTCGTCGTGTCGGCGCAAAAACCATTTGTTTCCGCCGAAAACAGGATAAAAGTGATCGCGAAGAAAGCCGAAGATGGCAGGGTGCAGAGCGGCATGTACGGCCTCGGCCTGGGGCTGGTTTTTGTTTCGCTTGGTTCCGCCGCTTCTTCCCGCGACAGCTATTATGGCTCAAATTATTCAAGTTTTTATTATTTATACGGCCTAGGCTCGGGCATTCTCGGCGTCATGAACTTGGTCACCCCCTCGGAAATTGAAAATAGCTATAACCAGGCCAAAACCATGCCAGCCGCCACGATCGCCGAGCGGACCGAGCGGGAGAGATTTTCGGAAAGTGTGTTGAAAAAAACGGCGGCTAACGCGCGTCAAGGCCGTTATATCGGCGCCGGCGTCTTGTCAGCGCTGGGCCTTGCTACGGCAAGCAACGGTCTTGGCCTCGTCTATTTAGGCTTCGGTGTGGCTTCATTATTTATGCCTTCCGATCTTGAAAAAAATTATGAGGAATATACGGCCGATAAGGCGGAGTTTATCAGGAGCCAGGGCGAAAAATCTTCCTTGGACGCGCCTTGAGCGCGTGTTATAATTCTATATCCCCTCAAAAAAGGAGAACGTCTATGAAAAGAGCGTTTTTGTTCCTCTGTTTCTTTGCTGCGATCTGCCTCTCCGCCTCCCTCGCCGCCCCCCTCTCCCTCGACCAAGTGATCAAGAATCTCCAGTCCAACCAATCCAAAATAAAAGACATGTACGCCGAGACGGAGACGACGATCACCTCGAACATGGCGATGCCGGGCCAGGAGAACAAAGGCCCCCAGAAGATGGTCCAGAAGGGGAAGATGTGGACAAAGGGGGATTCAAAGTCAAAGATCGAGATGAGCTCTCCCATGAAGCAGACGACGGTGACGAACGGCGACAAAATGGCGATCATTAATTCCGAAACCGGCCAAAAGATGGTGCAGGATCTTAGGAAAATGAGGGATCAAGGCACTAAGGGATCGAGGGATCAAGGGGGGATGAGTTTAGATAAGGCCAAGGAGTTTTTTGACCTTTCAGTTACCAGACTCGATGCCTCAATGCCTGGAAGCCTTGATGCCTATGTCATCACCGGCATTCCCAAGAAAGACAACAAATTCC
>JAGVQF010000133.1 GCA_020051815.1 Candidatus Saganbacteria bacterium
GGTGATCCTACTCCCCTTCGAATTCGGTTTGCGCGTAAACCTTATAGCCGGCGTGCTCCAATTTCTTCCGGCCGCCGAGCTCGGGCAGGTCGACGATAAAAGCCAGCTCAACCACTTCGCCGTGGAGCTTTTTAACCAGTTTGGCGGCGGCCATAGCGGTGCCGCCGGTGGCGATCAGGTCGTCGACGATGAGGACTTTCTGGCCTTTTTCGATGGCGTCCTTGTGGATCTCGATCGTGTCGGTGCCGTATTCCAGGGCGTATTCTTCGCGCTCGGTTGCTGCAGGCAGTTTGCCTTTCTTTCTGACCGGTACAAAGCCTTTGCCGAGGAGATAGGCGAGGGCGCCGCCGATGATAAAACCGCGCGAGTCGATGCCGACCACGACGTCAATATCCATTTTCTCGTAACGTTTGACAAGATCGTCGATGCAGAGCTTGAGCCCAACGGGGTCTTTCAGCAGAGTCGTGATATCACGGAACATTATCCCGGTCTTGGGCCAGTGGGGCACGGTTCTAATCCTTGATTTTATTGGCATGTTTAACTCCTATATTCGGGGAATGGATTTGATCAGCAGTTGTTTAACTTTTTCTGCGTTTTCTCCCATTATCTTCATGACCATTTCGAAAGTGACCGGCGCCTCGTTCTCTTTCCAACAGTCGTAGTCAGTCGACATGGCGATCGTCTGATAGGGGATGCCAAGCTCATTGGCCAGGATGACCTCGGGACAGGTCGACATATTGATGATGTCAGCGCCCCAGGCGCGGAACATGTGGCTTTCGGCCCGGGTCGAGAACCTTGGTCCTTCAATTGTCACGACAGTCACGTCGCGGTTGTATTTAAAGCCGAGCTCATCAGCGGTTTCACAGAGGACTTCAGTCAGTTTTTTGTCGTAGGGATCGCTCATCGGCGTGTGGACGACTTTGTCGTGGAAAAAAGTCATGTTCCTGTGTCTGGTAAAGTCGATAAATTGTGAAGGGAAGACCAGATTGCCCGGCTTGATCTCTTCTCTCAACGAACCGACGGCGGTTGCCGCCAGAATATGCGTACAGCCCTCTTCTTTTAAGGCGTAAATATTGGCCAGAAAATTGACCTTGGTCGGCATAATGCCGTGGTCCTTGCCGTGGCGGGCGAGGATCACGACTTCTACGCCGTCAATTTTGCCGCAGGTCAGGGTGGACGAAGGTTGTCCGTACTTGTTCGTGACCTCTTTTTCGGCCGGGTTCTTCAATATTTTGGGGTCATCCAGGCCGGAGCCGCCGATAATGCCGATCTTTGCCATGAAAATATTATAGCATACCAGCGAAGTCAGCTGTGTTATAATTATAAATATGAAACAACAAAGAATGCCGCGGAAACTCCCGAAAGAATTCAAGAAGTACTTCTGGGATGTGGATTTTCGCAAGCTATCTTTGAGGAAATATTCTTTTTATGTGTTGGAACGAGTCTTGAGATTAGGCGACCTCAACGCCCTGCGCTGGCTGTTGAGGATCCCAAAAAAGAAGATACTTGATGTGGTTGAAAAGAGCCGTGAATTAGACAAGAAGACGAGGAATTATTGGCGGGTTCTTTATGGCTGATAAACTTCATTTTGAGATATTGCCGAAAAGGCAGCGCGAGCTTTTTGAGGCTTTTGAGCGCGAAAAGTGGATCGCCGATTTTTATCTGGCCGGCGGCACCGCCCTGGCCTTGCAAATTGCCCATCGACGATCGATTGATTTTGATTTCTTTGTCGAACGGCCGTTTAAACCTCAGGCGGTCAAAAGGCGCATGGCTTTGATCGGTGATTATCAGGTTTCTTCCGAGCAGGAAGACATAATAATTGACGGCCGCATCAATAATGTCCGGGTTTCATTTTTTAACACGCCATTTCCCCTGATCGGCCGGGAGATAAAACTGGGAAATCTCAGGATAATATCAAAAGAAGACATTGCCGCTATGAAACTGCAGGCGATCTCATCTCGCGGCAGCCGAAAGGATTTTATTGACCTTTTCTTTTTACTGAAAGAACTCACACTGGCGGAGATGTTTTCTTTTTATGAAGAAAAGTACGGTAAAAATGCGGAAAATGTCTATTGTGTTCTTAAAGGGCTGATCTATTTCGCGGATGCGGAAGCGAAGCCGATGCCGTCATTGTTGCGCCGCGTAACCTGGGGAGAAATAAAAAAGCGAATATTATCCGCCCACGGCGAATATCTAAGTGCCATTAAATAGATTTGCAGAATATCCTCATGGATAAAGTTGGCATCACCATAATCGGGGCTGGCGTGATTGGGCTAGCCATTGCGGCTGAGTTAAGTAAAAAGCATAAAGATATCGTTCTACTGGAAAAAGAGTCCTCCTTTGGCCAGGGGACAAGCAGCCGCAACAGTGAAGTTATTCATGCCGGCATTTATTATCCCAAAGACTCGCTCAAAGCGAAATTGTGCGTTGAGGGGAACAGGCTGCTATATAAATATTGCCAGGAGCATAAAATCCCGCACAAACGCCTGGGCAAGATAATTGTGGCTGTTAATGACGGCGAAGTAAGGCAGTTGGAAAATTTGATGAAGCGGGGTGAGGAGAACTGGGTTCGGGGATTAAGGTTTATGATGGGAGCGGAGTTAGCCAAATTTGAACCGGCGGTCAAGGGTGTCAAAGCCCTTTATTCGCCTGATACCGGCATTGTTGATTCCCACCAGTTGATGAAAGCGTTGGAGCGGGAAGCCGAAAGCAATGGTGTGACAGTCGCATACGGGTCTGAGGTAAGGGGTGTGAGGTATGAAGGTGGGGAATACGTTTTGAATGTAAATGGAGAAGAATCACTAAAGACCGAGAGACTGATCAATTCTGGCGGATTATTCGCCGACCGGATCGCGGCCATGGCCGGGGTCGATATTGATAAGGAAAAATATCGTCTCTATTTCTGTAAGGGCGAGTATTTTTCTTATTCAAAGCCCTCTTTTTTAAAGCATCTGGTCTATCCGGTGCCAGAACAGGATATCAAAGGGTTGGGGATCCATGCTGTCCTTGATCTGGCTGGAGGATTGAAGTTCGGGCCAAACGCCGAATATGTGAATAATATCGAATATAATGTCGATCCGGCGCATAGGCGATCGTTCTACAACGCCATAAAAGATTTTTACCCTATGGTGAGGGAAGATGAACTCTCGCCGGACCAGGCGGGGATCAGGCCAAAGCTGCAGGGGCCGGGGCAGGGCTTCAGGGATTTTGTGATCAGGGAAGAATCGTCGAGCGGTTTTCCGGGCTTGATCAATTTGATCGGGATGGAGTCGCCGGGGCTGACGAGCTGTTTGGCGATCGGGAAGTACTCTATTGACATAGCAAGGCTGCCGTAATACAATTATCTTATCGATAGCTGATTTGTAAGATCTAAGATCATTAACATTAA
>JAGVQF010000153.1 GCA_020051815.1 Candidatus Saganbacteria bacterium
ATGCTCCAGTTCAAGCCGATCTTTCTGGGCCAGGAAAAACCGGCCCACAAGCGGGCAACCACCGTCCAGAAATGCATGCGCATGAACGACGTCGAGAACGTCGGCCGCACGCCGCGCCATCATACGTTCTTTGAGATGCTTGGTAATTTCTCGTTCGGCGATTATTTTAAGAAAGAAGCGATCCAGTTCGCCTGGGAGTTCCTGACCAAGGAGCTCAAGATCCCGGTGCTCAAGCTCAAGATCGCGATCTATGAAAAAGACGACGAGGCCTTTGAGATCTGGCACAAGGGCATTGGCTTGCCCAAGGAGATCATTCTCCGTCTGGGCGAGGACAACAACTTCTGGTCGGTCGGGCCGACCGGTCCCTGCGGTCCGTGCTCCGAGATCTACTACGACCAGGGGCCGGACAATGGCTGCGGCAAGCCGGACTGCACTCCCGGCTGCGACTGCGACCGCTGGCTCGAGATCTGGAACCTCGTTTTTATTTCATACAACCGCAACGAAAAAGGCGAGCTGCTGCCGCTCAAGCAGAAGGGGATCGACACCGGCATGGGGCTGGAGCGGATCGCCTCGGTCCTCCAGAACGTCGACGACAATTTTGAGACCGATCTCTTTGTGCCGCTCATGAAAAAGATCACGGCCATGGCGACGTCCGATTCACTACTGTCGGTGCGGGTGATCGCCGACCACAGCCGGGCGGTCACCCATCTGATCGCCGACGGGGTCTATCCATCCAACCTGGGTCGCGGCTATGTCCTGCGGCGCCTGATCCGCCGCGCGATCTCGCACGGCAAGCGCCTGGGGATTAATAAGCCGTTCCTCTTTGAGCTCGCCCGCGAGGTGATCCTCGACATGAAGGCCGCCTATCCACTTTTGGCGGAGAAAGAAAAGATCATCACGGCCGCCATCAAGGAAGAGGAGGCCAACTTTTTTGCCACGCTGGAGCAGGGGCTCAAATGGTTCGCAGAGGCGATCAAAAGGCATGAGGGCGACAAGCTTTTGCCCGGCCCGGAGGCCTTTAAACTGCACGACACTTACGGTTTTCCGATCGAACTGACGGTCGAGCTGGCCGTGGAAAAGAACTTTAAGGTCGACCTGGCCGGTTTTGAAAAAGAGATGGAGGCCCAGCGCGAGCGCGCGCGCAAGGGCCATCAGGCCGAAAAGAAGACCGATCTAAATTCCCTTGATCTTGGCGCGTTTCCCACGACAAACTTTGTCGGTTACGAAAAGACAACTGAAGAGGCCAAAGTGCTGGGCATTTTTCCGGCGCAAAAAATTGTTATATTGGAGAAAACACCATTCTACGGCGAAAGCGGCGGGCAGGTCGGCGACACAGGCATTCTGGCCTGGAACCAGCACCAGATCAGGGTTCTCGATACGCTTGTTTCGCCCAAGGGCGTTGTCCTCCATATAGTGGAAGACCTGAAAGAGCTGAAAAAAGAGACAAAAGTCCACGCCACGATCGATGTTTCCAAAAGAAAAGCCACAGAAGCCCACCACACGGCGACCCATCTTTTGCACCGGGCCCTGCGCGACCTGCTTGGCGAGCACGTCAAACAGGCCGGCTCCCACGTCGGCCCTGACAAATTGAGGTTTGATTTCAGCCACTTCCATGCACTCTCGGCCGACGACCTGCAAAAAGTGGAGCAGTCAGTCAACGGCAAGATCGCGGAAAAGATCAAGGTCGATCTGCTGCGCAAGTCTTACAAGGAAGCTCAGGCCATGGGCGCCATGGCGCTTTTCGGCGAGAAATACGGCGACCAGGTCAGGATCCTCAAGATCGGCAATTACAGCCTTGAGCTCTGCGGCGGCACCCACGTCAAATCGACCGCCGACATTTTATTCTTCAAGATCATCTCGGAGGGCGCGCTTGGCTCCGGCGTGAGAAGGATCGAGGCGATCGCCGGCCAGCCGGCCAAGGTCTACGCCGTCTTTAAAGCCAAATCCCTGCGCGACGAAGTGGAAGTACTGATCAGAAAATACCGCCTGCTCCAGGTCGAAAAAGAGAAACTCGGCGGCCAGAAGAGCCTCGAGACCAACATCTTTGAGATCGAGGTCACCGAGCTCGAGAGCATCGCCAAGGCGGTCGATAACCATGATTCGAACAATGTGAACAAGTTCCTCGACCATCTGCTGGGCCGCGTCGACTGGCTCAAGGAGCGGGTAGCCAAGGCGGAAAAAGAGATCGAGAGCTTCAAAGAACAAGCGGCCAAAAACGAGGCCGGCAGTTATCTCGCCGAGGCGGCCGAGATCGGCGGCAATAAAGTTTTATTTAAAGAATTCAACGAAACCGGCATGGACCTCCTGCGCACGATCGCGAATACGCTGGAAGAGCAGCTCAAGTCCTGCATCCTGGTCCTGGCCTCGACCTTCCCCGGACGCATGATCTATCTGATCTCCGTCTCGCCCGACCTGGCTGGCAAAGGTTTATCGGCCAAAAAACTGGCTGAGGCCTTCGCCTCGATCGTCGGCGGCAAAGGCGGCGGTAAAGAGACGAAGGTTGAGGGCGGCGGCAAAGACCCTGCGAAGATCAGAGAGGGCTTTGAGGCCGTCAAGAAGCTATTGGGATGAGAATCATAGGGCTCGACTTCGGCGACAAGCGGATAGGGGTGGCGATCTCCGATCCGACGGGCCTGATCGCCACCGGCATCGCCGTGATCGGCAAGGGCGAGACCTTTGAGCCGGATATCCGCGAGCTCAAGCGGCTGATCAAGAAATACGATGGTGTGGCAGAGATAGTGGTCGGCCTGCCGAAGACTCTGGCCGGCAAGACCGGCCCCCAGGCGGAAAAAGTCACGACTTTTATCGAAGCGTTGAAAAATGAATTTAAACTGAACATCGTCGCCTGGGACGAGCGCTTGTCAACCGCCGAGGCCGAGCGGGGCATGATCGAGGCGGGGCTCTCAAGGGAAAAACGGCGGAAGGTGATCGACCAGTCGGCCGCCGCCATTATCCTCCAGAGCTATCTTGACCGCAAACGCAAACCATGAAAAACTTTTGGCTTATCGCCGGAGCGCTGGTTTTATTGTTCTTCCTGTTTCTTTTTCGTCCCGCCGATCCATTTGACTCGTCTGTCAAAGAAATTACGATTCCGGCCGGAGCATCAACCCGGAATGTCGAAAGAATTTTAACGGAAAATAAGATTCTCCCGCGACTCTCGATCTTTCGCCCGCTTTTGCGGCTGACCGGCCTGCAGGGGGAGGTCAAAGCCGGCGTTTATGCTCTCTCACCCGCCGATCCGCTGCCGGTGGTCGTCGCCAAACTCCTTTCCGGCCAGATCATCCCGCTCAAAGAGATCCAGGTGACGTTTCCTGAAGGGGCCTCGATCTACAAGATGGGGCTGAACCTCAAGGAGAAAGGTTTCAAGGACTGGCAAAAGTTCCAGGCCATGGTCAACGAGGGGATCGGCGCCGACCTGCGCCAGCGTCACTGGACCATCTTCAAATATATCCCCTCCGAGTCGCTTGAGGGTTATTTGTTCCCGGATACCTACCGTGTTTTTCCTGACGCGTCGGCCGAGGTTTTGGCCGAAGCGATCCTGGGGCGGTTTGAGGCCGTCATCCTGCCTTATTGGGAACAGAACAAGAATAAGACGAAGCTGACGTTGCACGAAACTCTAACCCTCGCCTCGATCATCGAAAAAGAGGCCCAACAACCGGAGGAGCGGCCCGTCATCGCGTCTGTCTTTTATAACCGTTTAAAGATCGGCATGCCGCTGGCCGCCGACCCGACGATAAAATACGCGCTGGAGCGGCCGAGCAAGATCGTCTATTTGGACCAGTTGTCGGTCAGATCGCCGTATAACACTTATAAAAGAAGGGGCTTGCCGCCCGGGCCGATCTGCAATCCGGGGCTGGATTCGTTCAAAGCGGCAATCTATCCGGCGAAAACTGATTATTTATTCTTTGTGGCAAAGAATGACGGGAGCCATATATTTTCAAAAACGTGGCAGGAGCATCAGAAAGCAAGGGGAATTAGGTGATTAGGATATTGGGATTTGGATATTAGGAAATTAGGGAATTAGGCCTAATATCCCGATACCCCAATCTCCAAATCCTAACTCCCCAATCCCCCAATTTCCCAATTCATTCCCACTCGATAGTCGCGGGCGGTTTGGAAGAAATATCGTAGACGACGCGGTTGACCTCGGGGACTTCATTAATTATCCGGCTTGAGAAAATATCGAGCAATTCGTACGGCAATTTGGCCCAATCGGCTGTCATGGCATCCTTAGAAGAAACAGCACGGATCGCGACGGTGTTTAAATATGTCCTTTTATCGCCCATGACGCCGACCGTCCTGATCGGCAGGAGCACCGCGAACGATTGCCAGAGCTCCTTGTAGAGGCCGGCTTTTTTGACTTCCGAAACAACGATATCATCAACGTGCTGCAAGATCTTGACGCGCTCGGGTGTCACTTCGCCGATAATCCGAATGGCCAGACCGGGGCCGGGGAAGGGCTGGCGGGAGATAATATCCTCGGGGACTTCGAGCTCACGGCCAAGCGCCCGCACTTCATCCTTAAAAAGCTTCTTGAGCGGTTCAACTAATTTAAATTTAATATCTTTCGGCAGGCCGCCGACATTGTGATGGGTCTTGATCCTCACAGCGGTTGTGGCGGTCAAACCCGGCACGGCCGATTCGATCACGTCGGGGTAGAGGGTGCCTTGGGCGAGAAACGGTATTTTCCCCAATTTTTTCGCTTCTTCTTCAAAAACACGGATGAACTCATTGCCGATCCGGTGGCGTTTTTCCTCCGGGTCGGTGATGCCTTTGAGTTTGGCAAAAAATCTCTCCGAGGAATCAATATGGATAAAATGAAGCTTAAAGCGTTTGGTAAATATCTCGTTGATCTTTTTGGCTTCGTTCTTGCGCATAAAACCCTGGTCGATGAACATGCAGGTCAGCTGCTTCCCGACCGCCCGGCTGATGAGCGCCGCCACCGTCGATGAATCGACGCCGCCGGAGAGGGCGAGCAGTATCCTGTCTTTGCCGATTGTCGCCTTGATCTCCTTGAGCTGTTCCTCAACAAAATTCTCGGTCGTCCAGGTCGGCTTGCAGCCGCAGACGACATAGACAAAGTTCTTGAGGATCTCGGTGCCGCGCTCGGTGTGGACAACTTCGGGATGGAACTGGACGCCGTAGACCTTTTTTTCGACATCGCCGATGGCCGCGACCTTTGTATTGGCGGTGTGGGCCAGGACCTTAAAGCCTTTCGGCAGGCGGGCCACGCTGTCGCCATGGCTCATCCAGCAGATGATATGGTCGGTAAAGCCGGCGAAGATATTGGATTTGTCATCGATAAATAATTCGGTCCGGCCGTATTCCTTCTTTTTGCCCGGTTTAACGCTGCCGCCAAGCTCCCGCGCGATCAATTGTGTGCCGTAGCAGATGCCCAGGATCGGAATGCCTGACTTGAGCAGCTGCTGGTCAGTTTTGGGCGCGTTCTTTTCGTAGACGGAAGATGGCCCGCCGGAGAGGATGATCCCTTTGACCTTGCGTTTCTTCAGCTCCGCGACCGAAACGTTATGCGGCAGGATCTCGCAATAAACGTTGCACTCCCGGACCCGCCGGGCGATTAGCATCGCGTATTGGGCCCCGAAATCAAGAACAGCGATGAGGTCGTGTTTCTTCACTTATACATTCCCAGCTGCTGAGCTTTTTGGTAAACTTTACCTTCGGTTAGAATGGACGGCGCGATAATAACCTCGACCTGCTGCATCTCTTTGAGATTGGCCGCTCCCAGCGTGCCCATCGAGGTCCTTAAAGCCCCGACAAAATTCATCGAACCGTCGTCAAACTTGGCCGGGCCGTGGAGGATATCCTTGAGCGAGCCGATCGTGCCGACTTTGATGCGCGAGCCGCGGGGCAGAGTGGGTGAGGGTGTCGCCATGCCCCAGTGGAAACCGCCGCCGGGCGCTTCGCTCGCTTTGGCGATCGGCGAGCCGATCATAACGGCATCGGCGCCGCAGGCGATCGCTTTACAGATATCGCCGCCAACCGCCATACCGCCGTCGGCGATGATCGGCACCTCGGCCGC
>JAGVQF010000140.1 GCA_020051815.1 Candidatus Saganbacteria bacterium
TGAATGCCGAGAGCGCCGAAGTTTATGACAAGATCTGCCATTCATTTTATGGCCAGGCCGCCTACCCGGCTGTCCTCAATTTTATCCGCGAGGCGAAAAAGTATATCCCCGAGGTCGAAGCCTCGATCGTCGACCTCCCCTCGGTCGACAAAGAAAAATGCGCGGGTATTGTCGCGCAACTGGGTGTAAAATTCAGGATAAGACCCTATTACGAGGAGACCTATGTCAGATAAATTTGATGTCGTTGTGATCGGCGGCGGCCCGGGCGGCTATGTCGCGGCGATCCGCGCCGCCCAGCTCGGCGCCAAGGTCGCCCTGGTCGAAAAAGACAAGGTCGGCGGCGTCTGCCTCAACCGCGGCTGTATCCCGACCAAGGCGCTTCTTGCCTGCACCACCCTCTTTGAGAAATTCCAGAAAGCGGAGAACTTTGGCATCACCGCCAAAGACGTCTCGATCGATCTCGGCAAAGTTGTTGAGAGAAAAAACAAGATCGTCGGGAAGATTGTCAAAGGGGTTGAGTTTTTACTCGAGAAGAACGGCGTGGAAATTATTCATGGTGTCGGCAAAGTCGGCGACATTCCGGCGCGGGCGACAATACTCGCGACCGGTTCAACGCCCGCCTGCCTCCCCGGCATGAGCTTTGACGGCGAAAAGTTCCTCTCAAGCGACGATATATTGAATTGCGTTCAGGTGCCGAAAAAGTTAGATGTCGTCGGCGGCGGCGTCATCGGTCTCCACTTTGCCTACATGTTCAGCTCACTGGGAACCGAGGTCACGATCTACGAAGCCCTGCCGGAGATCCTGCCCGGCATTGACGAAGAAGTCATCGCGCTTATCAAGAGGATGCTCTCGCGCCGCAAGATCAATATCCTGACCGGCACCCGGTTTAACCCCGCCCAAGCTTCCGGCAAAGCTCTTATCTGCGTCGGCCGCACCCCGGCGGATAATAATATCAAAGTAAACGAAAAGATGGAGACCGGCACCCCTGGTGTTTACGCCGTCGGCGACCTCATTAGCCAGAAGATGTTCGCGCACGTCGCCTACGAGCAGGGGATCGTGGCGGCCGAGAACGCCATGGGCGGCAACCGGACTTTTGATTACAATTGCGTCCCCTACACTATCTACACGAATCCCGAGATCGCCGGGGTCGGGCTGACGGAAAAAGAAGCACGGGAAAAACATTCAGATGTAAAGATAGGCAAGTTCCCCTTTGCCGCCCTGGGGATCGCCCAGGCGATGGGAGAAGTTGAGGGATTTATCAAAGTTGTGGCCGATGAAAAAGATAAAGTTTTGGGGGTTCACATTATCGGGCCGGACGCCAACACACTGATCGGCTCGGCCGCTCTGGCTATCAGGAACGGCTTAAGAGTTGATCAGCTGGCACTAACGACACAGGCACACCCGAGTTATCCCGAAGGCCTGCAGGAAGCGGCGTTGAGCGCGCTAAAAAGAGGATTGCACTCGATAAATTAGATCGCACGGCCCTCATTCGGTGAGGGCTTTAAGCGATCAGCGACTTCGCCGTCATCGCTTTTGGCACCGGCAAACCCATCAGCTTCAGAACCGTTACCCCGACATCAGGGATTTTCCCTTCGGCCGCCAAATTAACCTCTTTGCCCAAAACCCAAAACGGGACCGGATTAAGCGAGTGCTGTGTGCTGACCACTTCTTTGCCGCCGCTCTCAAGCGTCATTTCGTCGGCGTTGCCGTGGTCGGCGGTGATAATAAAGATGCCGCCCTTTTCCGTCCAGGCCGGCACGAGCTTTTCCAGGCAGGCAGAAATGTCGTCGATCGCCCTGACCGCCGCTTCGAGGTTGCCGGTGTGGCCGATCATGTCGCAGTTCTGGAAGTTGTGGACGATCAGCGAATATTTGCCGCCGGCGATGGCGCCGAGAGAAAAATCGGTTTCAAGGAACGCGGTCATCTCCGGCACCCAATCGTAGTGTTTCCCCCCCTCGGTCCGCTCCTTAAGAGAAATATCCTGTGCCAGGTGGCGGTCCTCCCCCTCGAACGGGTCGGTCCGCCGGCCCGAGAACCAGCCGGTCACGTGGGCGAATTTTTCCGGCCCGGCCAGCCGCAGTTGTTTGTGGCCGGAGAGCGAAACGATCTCGCCGACGGTGTCCTGGATCTCCTTTTCGGGGAAAGCGGTCAGCCCGTGCAAGCCCGGGTAATATTCCGTCATGGCTACAAAAACGAGATTGGCCAGCCGCCGTCGCAGTGAAATGATCTCGCCATAAACCGCGTCGTCGATCGGCTGCGTCCCCTTTTTGTAGTTAAAGAATTGTTTATCTGTTTCACAAAACGCCGTCGTCAGTTGGATCGTCCTGTCCTGACGGAAATTGAAGTAGATGACCGAATCGACGGGTCCCATGCCGGTGTAGCCACCGATGATCGTCGGACGGATAAATTCATCGGTCTGGCCCCTGGCATAAGAGCTCTCGATCGCCTCACGCGCGGTCGCGGCCTTATATTCCCCCACACCCCTTACCACACACCTCATAGCAATTAGGGTTTTGTCCCAGGCAGTATCTCGGTCCATCGCCAGCTCTCGCCCCATTATCGTTGCTATTTTAACCCTAGTCCCCAGTCCCAATTCCCCAATTTTGTCTTCCAGCATTTTGAGATAAATTTCCCCGGCCGCTTTCGGATTAGTATCGCGGCCGTCGGTAAAGAGGTGGATATAAACGGTGTTAAGCTCCGCCCTTTTTACGAGTTCCAGCAGGGCAAAGATGTGTTTGATACTGCCGTGGACGGTGCCGCCATGGCCCTGGAGGATCCCCATCAGGTGAAGGGCCGAAGCGTTTTGCTTGGCGTTTTTGACGGCCGCCGTTAAAGCTTCGTTTGTAAAAAAACTGCCGTCTTCGATGGCAACGTTTATGCGTTCGATCGACTGATAGACGATCCGCCCCGCCCCCATGTTGAGGTGGTTGACCTCGGAGTTGCCCATCGTCCCCTCCGGCAGGCCGACGGCCAGGCCGGAGCACTCAAGCTTCGCGTAGGGGTGTTTGGAAAAGAGGTCGGCTATGAACGGCGCCTTGCCCGACTGAATGGCGTCATAGATCGCGTTCTTCGGGCCGTTTTCGCCCACGGCAAAACCGTCGAGGATGCAGAGATAAACGGGCGCCGATCGATTGTTCATTTAAGGATAAAAATACTCCATAATTAAATCGTAAGCCAAAAATGTCAGCTTGATCGACGGGTATTCTTTTTGGAATTGGCCGTATTTCCCTCGCTTGAGACCCTTCAGATCGAATTTCACTTCAAAGGCCTGCCCCCCCGTCACAAAATCCACCTCATTTTTTTCCTGCGTCCGCCAATATTTGATTTTATCGAGATCCGATGTTCGCCCCAATAATTCGCGAAAAACAACATTTTCCAGATAGGCGCCCTTATCCGGGCGCCGCTCCGGCTTTGAATAATCGTTCATAAAGAAATTCCGCAGTCCCAGATCATAAAAATACGCCTTGGGCATCTTGGTCAATTCCTTGCGCAGATTTTTATAAAACGGCCGGACAAAAGCGATTTGATAAGATTTTTTCATGACATGCAAATAGTCTTCAATGGTCTTATGCGCCAGGTTAAGGGTGTTCGCCAGCTCCTGGGAATTGACCAGACATCCGGTTTGTTCCGCCAGTATTTTTAATAAAGCGAAGTACTTATCGGTATTTTTTATGCCCGCCTCGACAATATCTTTTTTGACATACGCGGAGCCGATCTCCTCCAATAAGATGTTTTTTAGCTCTTCTTCTTCGGTTAAAACAATTTTGGGGTAGCCGCCGTAAATTAAATATTCGGTCCAGAGTTTTATTTTTCTTTTTTTGTTATAAACAGAAAGCTTTTGCCCCAGCAATTCGCCGGCTTGCTTAAAAACCAAGAATTCATGAAAATTCAACGGATAAAGTTCGAACAGGAATTTGCGGCCGGCCAGACTGTCTTTAAACTTTTCATCAATGTAAAAAGCCGAAGAGCCGGAGGCGATAATTTTCACCCGCTCCCTGTTTTCATCGTAGTGCAGCTTCAAAAAATTAGTCGGGTTATTTAGATACTGGATTTCATCAATAAAAACGTTCATTTTTGTTTTACCGGCCGGGATCAGCTCAAAAAGGTTAAGGGGATGCTCATTCAATAGTTTTAGCGTTTCTGTGTTTTCCAGGTTCAAATAATGGCCGGGCTGGCCGGTTTTTTCCAGATGAGCCTTCAGCAGCATTAACAGAGAAGTTTTCCCTGTTTGTCTTGCCCCCGTTAAGACGATGAACTCTTCCCTCGGCAAAACCTTTTTAATCTTTTCCAGCGCTTCTCTCGGGAATAACATAGCCTCACCTCTTTAGAATTGACAAGTAGAATAATATCCGATAATTCTATACCTGTCAAGTATGAAACTATCGGGGGATTGCGGGCCGTCTTCGCCCACGGCGAAGCCGTCGAGGATGCAGAGATAGACCGGGGGAATTCTCATTAATGAGAATATTTTAGCAGTTTATGGGGAAGTTTGCTATTTTACGCCGGTAATTGACCCCGCGCGCTAAGCCTTGCGATCTGTCCTTTCCCTCTCCACCGCCGCCTTGGCTGCTTCAACTTTCACAAGCCAGGCTGGGTCAACTTCGGAGTTAGCCGGCAAAGGGCTAAGAAAATTCAATCTTAATTTATCTCGATTGTTTTTATACGATTCGCTCTCGACGTCCACCTGCCTGGTCACAAGCCTATTTTCTTGCTTTTCATCGTCCCAGGCAAAAACACCTGGAGTCTCGTAAGGAACCCCCAAGGCATTATCATATTTATAGCTAACCATCGAACTTGGCTTGCCTGCCATGAGAAATTGTATGGCGGCGCGGCCTTCTCTGGACGTTATCCGGATATCCTGCCGTGAAGGATTGGCAGTCCTAAAATCATATCCGATCGCTTCGAGATTAACTTTCTTGCCATGAATCACTTTCGCCCTGTTTCCCGGCAGGTCATCAACGACAATTTCATGGATTTGAAACCCCGGAGGCAGATCGTTGAGTGAAATATTGTTCTGAACATCCCTGGGCACGTTCAACCCTTTAGCTTCAAGCAGCCTCCCTATTTCCTCCTTAATCGCTTCTTCCAGGCCTTCGGCAAGAACAATAACACCGTAATTCATCCCCAGGGCCTTCCTCTCTTCTATTGTTTTTCTAACTCTTTCTTTTATTGCCGCCAGAGTGCATTCCCCTTTGGCAAATTCCTCCGGGATGATACAAGCATGAGCCCCCCCCCTGACAGCTGATTCTAAGGCCAAAGAACCCGATCCCCTGCCCATCATTCTGACCACAAACCATCTATTTTCAGTATAAGCATCATTAACAAAGTTGCTTATAATGTTTCCCGCCAGGCTGGTAGCCGTATCCCAGCCAAAGGTATGATCAATGAATTCAGCGCTTAAAACATCGTCATCAACGGTCTTTGTCAATGAAAACACAGGGATCCCTCTCTCTTGCAGCTTCTTCCCAGTCGTTGCCGTATCATCCCCGCCAATGGTGACTACGCCAACAATATTTCGGCTAAGAATATTCTTTATAATCGCGGTCAATGCTTTTTCGGTCATTTTAAACCTGGCCGTTTGGATAAGATTGGTCTTTGAATGCTTCAAGTTCCAGACATCTTTATAGGTCAATTCAACAATGGTACCATCCGCGGCGCCGCCGAATGACTTGATGGCACCGTAGACTTTAAAGCCGTTGCGCAGAGCGGTTAAAGTTGCGCTGCGTACCGCGTTTGGGATGCCCGGGGCGGGACCGCCGCCGACAACAATTAGAACGCTCTTGTTTTTGCCGCTGACGGCAGGCTTGATCAGTAGGTTCTTAAACCAACTAGCCAGATGATGCATTTCGTGCGCCGCGCGAAAAGCATAATATGCGGGGATTTTCTTCCACGTCGGCATCGGTGTTTTTTGTTTATAAGTCGCGTGTATTGTCATTTAAATCCTCCCATTTGTAAATAAATTCGATCTCGGCCGGTCATGCTTAACTCTTGCGGCCATTAATTTATCGCGCCGTCATTTAAGAAATTTCACTATATTTTTATTTTGCCAAAAGATAACCGAGAATCACGTTCCGAGGAGCGCCGGCGCTAAATAATTGGATCTTCGCCTGCTGCCGGCACCTCTCGAGAGACACATAATCGTTCGCCATACATTTGGCGCCAGCCACAAGCTCGTCGGCGCAGTATTCTCTTTCGCCCAGATAACCATCAAAGAAATCCGGCAGATATTTCTCAAGGGGCAAGCTCAAATCGGCGAATCGCGCGCCAAACCGCATCAGGGCGAGATCGGCGAATAAACGCGACAGGTCACGGTACCGCCAGGCCGCCTTGATCTCGGCCGGCAGCGCGCTCGTATCCTTGGCCGTTTCCAGGTCGACCAGCCGGGTTGATTCGGGATCAAGCTTGAATTCGGGGAAATTATTCACTTGAAAATCGAGCCGAAAATTACCAAGATGCGGATAAAGATGCACCAGCTCGCGGTCGTGAGCGCCTTTCATTAACCGACCGATCTTGTTCACGATCAAAGGGAAAATGGCCATGACCGCCGCCGGGTCGCCAACCCGGCCGATAAAATTAAGCATGAGATTGGCAATGGTTGACTGCAGGCGGCAATCGTCGGCTGACGGCAAGCCAAAGATGACAAAACCAACTTTGCGGCCCTGAAAAGAAAAACCATCATAACTGCCCAGGCCAAGAACCTCATCCGTGATTTCTTGCCCGAGCTTCAAGGCCGTCTCCGCCTCTCGTTCCGCATTGTCAAAAAACATAGTCCCCTCGGGATTTAAATCACCGGGCACGGTCACTAAAGAAGCATCCTCTGCGATAACAACGCGGTGCGAAACATTACCCGGGCCAAAGTGAGGCGCGATAACGCCGCCACGGCCCACCTTGGGGTTAACGCCTTTCAATCTTATTGAGCCGGCCAATAGATGAGAAACGACTTTTGATCGGCCGCGGTCGCCATCAGACCCTTCAGCTATCCTGTCAAAGATCTTTTCCCTGTCTTCAGGCGCGAACCGCGCCGCCCGCCGGAAAAGAAAAACCTCTGCCGGATTTTTTCCGGAACAAAGGCCCTTAAAAGGCATTGATTCTATGAGGGGTCGAACCGCGGGCATAATCAACCGGCGGCTCGGCCCAATCTCTCCGCGATCTTGATCATTTCTATAAAAGAATCGAGCTCCCAGCTGGCGGTGCCGGCCAAAAGGCCACCGACATAAGGCAGGGACAAAAGCTCTTCGGCGTTCTTCGCGTTTGAAGATCCGCCGTAGAGGATATTCACGCTCTGCGCCAGTTTTGGGAAGCCGTGAAAAGCCAATATCCTGCGAATCTCCTCATGTGCCTGCTCGATGTCTTTGATCTTAGCGGCCTGCGGCGGGAGCCCCTTTAATTTGGCAAACCCGGCGATCGCGTAAAGCGGCTCATAAGCGATTTCAAAGAGCGGCGTTTCTGTATCCCCATTTTCCATAAGCGCCGGAATTATCCCGTCGACGATCTGCCCTTCCAACACTTTCAGCGTCCGTCCTTTGACTTTTTCTTCGGCATCCTCACCAAGGCAGACGGTGGCAAAAATATTATTTCTGATCGCGGCCTCAAGCTTGCCGGCCACGCGCGCGTCGGTGACGCCAAAATAAGCCCTGGTTTCGGAATGACCGATGAGGGTATGGCCAACACCCATCGTTCGCAGATCACGGCCGGATGGCGGGGCGCCGGTAAAGGAGCCGTCTTCCACCCAAAAAATATCTTGGGCGCCGACTGCCAATAAAGCCTGCCCGCCCCGCGGCCGGAGACGCGCGAGATCGCGGCCTATATAAGTATTAATTCTCCTGGCGACCGGTTCAAGCGCGGTAAAGCTGGGGTAGATCCTTACCCCTGTCGTTGTGATCCCACTATTGTGCATTAAATTCTGTAAATCCAACGCGTGGTTTACCGCGACATTACTTTCGCGCAACGGTTGATGGAACTTCCAGTTCCCTCCGATACTCATTGGTTTGCCGATAGCCATTTCAACTTCCTCCCTATATTTTCCGGTCCGTCAGGCAGGCAATCCCCGGGAATTCGCCTTCCCGGCCCTGTAAGCCAAGCGCGAGCAATTCGCCGCTGGCTCCGCCGCCGGTTGTCTCGTGAGAATACGCGACTGCAAATTCTTCCTTCAGCCCGTCCAAAGCGGTCATGGTATCACCGCCGCCGATCACCGTGGTGGCGCCTCTCGCGGTCTGATCGCTCATGAACAACAGGACTTCATGCGTCCCGGCCACGTGCCCGCCCAGCTCTGCCTCATAGGCGCCAAAGGGTCCGTTGGAAAAGATCGTTCGATAACCGACCAAGCTCAATTGAGCGAGATGTTTTGTTATTTTGAGATCTTTTATGACCAGATCGCCCGGGATCGCCTCGGTCTCAATGTCAACAACAACACCTTTATGCTGGCCAACAACTTGGGTCGGAATAATGATCTTGGAGCCAAAATCCCTCAAGAGCCCCGCGGCGATTTTTTTGTCCGCTTCCAACTCCACCGCTCTGCCCTCGCGCCCGCCAAAAGGATCAAGTCCCGCGACTTTATCCCCAAACTTCTCGAGCATAAAAGGGAACGCCATGGCGCCGCCGATGACGATCCGGTCAACAGTGCTGCTGCGCAGCAGCGCCTCCAGAATTGGGAGTTTGCCAGCCTTGCCAGAAACCTTCGCGCCGCCTAAGAAGACCAGGAACGGCCCCACCGGATTCTTAATGATCTTATCGATAAAGAATTCGTACTCTTTGAGCAAAAGCGCGCCCGCCAGCACCGGCACATTATGCCTTTTTGCTTCTTCAGCAATGCCGGTGACAGATGGCTGATTGCGATGGCCGACGCTAAAGCCGTCTACTATATAATAGTTGGGACTTAACCTGTAAAACAATTGTTCCGCATAGCGGCTGGCCGCCGCGGGGTTATCTGTTCTCTCGTCCCAGGCGCAATAACGCGTGTTTTGCATGAGAACTACCGGCTTGTTGGAAAAAAGTCGCCCGCCGACCCAATCGGCAAAATCCACCTCAACGCCTAATTTATTCTTCAAGTAGTCAGTCAATGGCGCCAGAGAATAAGCCGCGGCGCTTTCGTTTTTTGCGATATCTTTGAATCTGCCGCCATGGGAAACCAAAAATAGCTGCTTTTCACCCGGCAAAGATAATACATATTTGATCGATTCAAGCGCGGCATCAACCCGCCGGGTGGATATAATCTTTCCATTCATAACCGCCCCGTTAAAATCACAACGGAAAGTCACCCGACCGGCGATTTTATCTAAATCATAAATTGACATTTTTTTTAGGCTCGTTCGGCCTATGCCCCTATCGCCCGCTCCAGACCCCGGCACTTGACCCGCACAAACGCCGTGCCACCCTCTATTAATTCCCGTTCCGCGTATCCCTGAAGTCATTTGCTGTTCCTCCTCTGCAAAATAAAAGCCCCGACAAAAAACCGGGGCTTCTTGAGCCATCTCTTGAGCTATTGGTCGTTAGTTTTCGATCAGGTCGTATTTGACCCAGCCGCGCTCGATGATCTTTTTGGTGACGTTGTTTTCCGGCACTTCATAAACAACGACCGTTTCTTCGTTGTAGAGGCTCATCGTCTTGCACTTGGGGCATTTGATCTCGACCATGCTCCCCTCGCCGACCTTGGCTAACAGACGATGGCAAAACTTGCAGCGAAATTCTTTTAACATCTTGATCCCTCCGTTTCTCTATCGCACCCATTTCCGGAAAATTTCAGGTTATTTTAAATTTTTCCACCAAAGGCGGATCCGCCTCTGGCGGACACTTGATTTTAATCGCTATGCTCCCGCCGCCAGCTCCCGCAAAAGGATTTCCAATTGTCCGAAAAATTCTTTCCCGATCTCTCCATCGAGCAAGACCGGGTTCCCCTGCCCGTCGTCAATATAAAATATTCCCGCCAGATGGCCCTTAAAATCGGCCTCTTCCGGGTTCAGAGAGAGATGATTGACGATATTAAGCCCGCAGTCGCTGATCAGCTTTGTGATCTGATGCAAAAGCCCCGGCCGGTCTTTTAAATAGATGACCAGCCGCGAATATTTGTCGGAAGAAACGCTGGGCGAGTGGGTAAAAATTATTTTTTCGCGGCCCGAAACAAGTTTCCTGAAGTTTTCCGCTATTTCGACCGAAGGCGGCACATCCGAACCCAGCGCGGAGATCGCCCGGCGGACCAAAAGATCGTCGGTCGCGCTCTGATCAAAAACCACGTCCGGCTTAGAGGCCGCGCCGTATCTTATGGCCGCTTCCATGACCGTTTTAACCAGCGGATGGAAAAGTGAGGAGTTGTATCTGCCGTCCAAATAAAACAAGGGGGGTAAAATTACTCCTTCTTCGATCTTGGCCAGGGAAGCCAGAGCGGTCGCGGCGTCAACCACGATCCTCTTGTCAAACCGCGTCGCGGCCACTTCAACCAGGCCGCGGTAATAAGCCCAAAAAAGCAGGGCGTTATTGACCTGGAAAAAATTTGGCTTAGAGTTGCCCGCCAGGTCTGGATAATCAAGTTTATTAAAATCGGCCCGCCCGGTTCCCACGATATAAGCCCCGGCTCGCATGGCCGCGACGGGGTCCACTTCGGGTACGGGGTTTGAAAGAGCAAAGACGGCCGGTCTGTCCGCCATGTGACCGATCCACTCCGGCTTAACGATGCCGCCCCGCGCCAGACCGACAAAAATATCGGGCCGGCCGCGCCGGAAAGCGTCTTCCAGCGTGCCGCTGATTTGACCGACATTCAAGCGTTTAAGCTCTTCGATCAGAGTGGCATGATGGCTCGGGACCTGCGGCTGGCCAACCAAATTACGATGCAAAATATCATCATTGGTTGGGTGTCCGTTCAAAGAATATTTGTCGACGGCGATAATATTGCCCACCCCGGCCTCATGCAGGGCTCGGATCGTGGCGTAGCCGGCCGCGCCGACCCCCGCCAAGAGGACCGTCGCGTCCTCGATTTTTTTATTCACGGCTTTCAGGGCATTGATGAGCGCGGCCAAAATCACCCCGGCCGTCCCATGCTGGTCGTCGTGAATTACCGGGATGCCCAGGTCTTGCAGTAAATTTTCGATCGTGATGCACCGGGGGGCGGAGATATCTTCCAACATGATCCCGCCAAAGTTTGGGGCGATCGCCCTGATCGTAGTAATTATCTCGTTGACATCCTCGGTCGCCAGACCCAGAGTAACCCCGTGGAGGCCGCCAAATTCCCGCAGGATCCGGGCTTTGCCCACGATCACCGGATTGGCCGCGTCGGGGCCCGTCCGGCCAAAACCGAGCGTGGCGGTAGCATCAGTTATAATCGCGATGTGCCTTTTGACTTTAGTTAGATCATAAACCCGGGCTGGGTCTTTCAGAATAGCTTGGGTGACTTCGCCAATCCCGGGGGTATAAACAACATTCAAATCCCTAAGACTGCGAATAGCGACTGAAACCGGGGAGGCGGTGCGCGCCGCGTATGAGGTGAGAACATCGCCGCGAGGAACACTGATCTTTTTCCCCCGGCCGTTAAAAACCCTAACTAAACTTCTGATGTTTGCGCAATTCATACCGTCTTCTTATCGCCTCACCTTTTGATAAATTTCATATAATTTGATAGAATAGCATCAATGTGCTTGCATCGAGCGATGTCGAGCGAGCGCAGCGAGTCGAGACAGAGTCGAGATGCGGGAGTAGCTCAGTTGGTAGAGCACGACCTTGCCAAGGTCGGGGTCGCGAGTTCGAGCCTCGTCTCCCGCTTTTTTTCTTAGGAGGAAATGAAATGGTTAGACTATCAGAAGAATACTTTTTCCTCGGCGACCGGGCAAAGTCTGGAGCAAGAATTGAAAAGATCCACGCCCGGCAGATCCTCGATTCGCGCGGCAATCCGACCGTTGAAGTCGACGTCACTTTAAAGGACGGCACGCTCGGCCGCGCCGCTGTCCCCTCCGGCGCTTCGACCGGCGAGCACGAAGCGCTCGAACTGCGCGATAATGACGACAAACGCTACGGCGGCAAGGGCGTCTACACCGCGGTCAAGAACGTCAACGAGATCATCGCGCCGAAAGTCATTGGCCTACCCGCCCATCAACAGCTCAAGATCGACAACCTGATGCTCGACCTCGACGGGACCGAGTTCAAAAGCAACCTTGGGGCTAACGCCCTCCTCGGCGTTTCGCTGGCTGTCGCCCGGGCCGCGTCTATCTCCTACGGTGTTTCATTATTTAAATATATCGGCGGCGAGAAGGCCGTGACACTGCCCGTCCCCAACATGAACGTGATGAACGGCGGCGCCCATGCCGGCTGGAACTACGAACTCCAGGAATTTATGATCTCCCCGGCCGGCGTCCCCTCATTTACTGAAGCGCTCCGCGTCGGCGCCGAAGTCTACCAGACCCTGAAAAAAGTCCTCAAGGATAAAGGTTACTCGACCGCGGTCGGCGACGAAGGGGGCTTCGCTCCTAAATTGACTAAGAATGAAGAAGCGATTGAGGTCATCATGGAAGCGATCACCAAGGCCGGCTACACCCCGGGGAAAGAAGTTTTCCTCGCCCTCGACCCGGCCGCCAGCGAATTCTTCAAGGATGGTAAATACCAGTTAAAAAGCGAGGGAAAAGCCCTCGCCTCCGAAGAGATGGTCGCCCTGTATGAATCTTGGGCTAACAAATACCCGCTCATCTCGATCGAAGACGGCTTGTCGGAAAAGGATTGGGACGGCTGGAAACTCCTGACCGAACGGCTGGGTAAAAAGATCCAGCTCGTCGGCGACGACCTCTTTGTCACCAACCCGGAGATCCTGAAGAAAGGGATCAAGGCCAAATGCGGCAATTCAATCCTGATCAAGCTCAACCAGATCGGGACCCTGTCGGAAACCTTGCTCGCCATGGAGATCGCCAAGGGGGCCGGTTACACTTACATGACCTCTCACCGGAGCGGCGAAACGGAGGATTCGACGATCGCGGACCTCGCGGTCGCCACCAACTCCGGCCAGATCAAGACCGGCGCCCCGGCCCGCTCTGAACGGGTCGCCAAGTATAATCAACTTCTGCGGATCGAAGAAGAGCTCGGCGAAAAGGCCAAATATATCGGCCTGGCCGGGTTTAATCCTAAACGATAGAAAACGAATTGACCCTCTGCCAGAATGCCTCATACTCTCTCTTCAGGAAATCGCTCTCTTGTAGCGCGGTCAGTGCTCCCACAGACAGAACTTCAGAAGGAAAATAATTTCTAACACCATTGAGATCGCAGGCAAACCTCTGCCAGAGACCATCATCATTGCAGTAGGTTAGAAAGCCGCTGCCAATAACATCTGATCCTGGCGACAAGAACTCCACAAACTTAAAGCGGGCGTTAATTTCTCGTGTTCTGCTCATCACTTCCGCGCCAGGTTCTCCGGCAATACCCGAGAGGCAAAAATTTGCCGGCTTTCCTAACAGGAATTTGGACGCGTAGAAACTGCCTTCCGTTTTTTTCGACACCCCCCAAATAACCATGTGAATAA
>JAGVQF010000181.1 GCA_020051815.1 Candidatus Saganbacteria bacterium
GGCGGCAAATCAGCATGATAATTCTCGCCATCGAAACATCGTGTGATGAAACCTCGGCCGCTGTTGTAAAAGACGGGAGCGAAGTTCTGTCAAATGTCATCTCTTCACAGATCGAGTTTCACAAAAAATACGGCGGGATCGTCCCCGAAGTCGCCGCCAGAAAACACATCGAGATCGTCAGCCCGGTCATCAAAGAAGCGCTCGAGCAGGCCAAAGTGACGTTCAAAGATATCAACGCCGTCGCCGTCACCTACGGTCCCGGACTCGTCGGCTCTCTCCTCGTCGGCCTCTGCGCGGCGAAGGCCGTTGCCTGGTCTTTGGCGGTTCCGCTCATTGGAGTGAATCACCTCGAGGGCCACATTTACGCTAATTTCCTAATTTCCCAATCCCCAAATCCCAATTCCCCAGTCCCCCAATTTCCGTTTATTTGTTTATTAGTCAGCGGCGGCCACACCATGATAATAAAAGTTAAAGGGCATGGAGAATACGAAACACTCGGTCGCACCCGCGACGACGCGGCCGGCGAGGCGTTCGACAAAGTCGCCCGCTTCCTCGGCCTCGGTTACCCCGGCGGGCCGATCATCGACAAGCTGGCTAAAGAAGGCAATCCCAAGGCCATCGAGTTCACGCGCCCCATGCCTGACGGCTATGACTTTAGTTTTAGCGGAATTAAGACCGGGGTTGTGAATCTCGTGACCCGCGACCCGGGACTCGCGACTCGCGACGTCGTGGCTTCCTTCCAGCAAGCCGTCGTCGACGTCCTGGTCGAAAAAACGATCCGCGCCGCCCTTGAGCATGACTGCAAAACCGTCGCCTTGGCGGGCGGAGTTTCGGCCAATTCCCTGTTAAGAAAACAGCTGGCCGAACAGTGCCTATCCAACCATCTATCCATCCATCTGCCCGATCTTGTTTATTGCACCGACAACGCCGCTATGATCGCCGGCGCGGCTTATCACCATTTGCGGCAGGGGAAACTCTCCGGCCTCGAACTAAACGCGGTTGCAAGCTTAAAACTGGCGTAATATAATTCAAGCCATGAGCGACACGGCAGCCGGCAAGCTAAAAGAACAGATAGACCGCGTCCTCTGGTTCATCCGAATCCGCTGGCTGGTAATCCTCCTTATCTTTTTCCTGACGATCTTTCTGAAATTTATCGGCGGCTTTCCTCTTGATCCGGCGCCGGTTTTGGTCCTGACCGCCCTGGCCGCGCTCTACAACACCGGCTATTATTTTTTGAACCGGCGCTACGCGGATTTCAGCACTCACGTTGCTTTAACTTACGCCCGGGCGTCAATTGACGCGGCCGTCATAACCCTGATCGTCCATTTCACGGGCGGGGTGGAAAGCCCTTTCCTGCTTTTCTACCTTTTCGAACTCGTGGCCATCAGCGTTTTTGGCATGAAGAAGGTGGCGCATATTCTGGCGGCGGAAGCCGCCATTTTTTACGCGGCGGCCAACCTCATGGAAACCTTCGGCCTGATCCCTCACCACCGCATCGCTTTCCAGCCCGGGGACATCTATTTAAATCCGGCTTACGCCTTGATGATGGGCGCGGGGCTCTACGCGACAGCGGTCACTTTCATCCTGATGGCCTCCTATTTGGTAGACAAATTATCCGAAAAACAAAAAGAGATCGAGCGCCTCTCCGACTCCAAGATCGACTTTATGAATATGGTCATGCATGAAGCCAAAAGCCCCCTGACCTCGATCATCGGCTACACCGACCTCATCGCCGCAGAAAAACTGGGGCCGCTGGCCGCCGCGCAGAAAGAAGCGGTCTCGGTCGTCAAGCGGCAATCACGCCGCGTGCTCGCCATGATCAACGACCTCCTGGGCCTGGCGCGCCTCGAAACCGGGAAAACAGTTGAGAAAGCGCGGGTAAATCTGGCCGATCTGATCTCCCATGTGGTCGAGGAATTCGGCCCCCAGCTCAAGGAGATGAATCTCCTTGTCATTCAGGAGATCGCGCTGGAAGATCCAAAGATCGAACTTGACGAAGACAAGATCCACGAAGTGCTGACCAATCTCTTCTCCAACGCCGTCAAGTTCTCTCATGACGGCGGAAAAATATTTTTATCGGTCAACCGGCAGGCTAACGAGATTGTGGTTTCACTGCGCGACGAAGGGCTGGGGATCGAGCCGGCCGACCTGCCCCATATTTTTGAAAAGTTCTACCGGGCGGGTAAGGAATCGGCCGAGCGCAAAGGAACGGGACTCGGGCTCGCCTTGAGCCGATCGATCGTCGAGTTGCACGGCGGCCGGCTGTGGGCGGTTTCCGCCGGGCTCGGCCAGGGCGCGGTTTTTAATTTTGCCCTTCCACTCTCAACTTGATATAATAACCCCATGCAAATTGACGTCGAACACGTGGCCCGGCTCGCCCGCCTGGGTTTAAGTGAGGAAGAAAAATCGCTTTTCGCCAAACAGCTCTCCGCCATCCTCGCTTACGCTGATAACCTAAAAAAACTGAACACGGATAACGTGCCGCCCACCTCGCACGCCATCACAATGAAAAATATTTTGAGGGAAGATAAAGTCATTCCCTGCCAGGACATCAAAGCGATCATGGCTAACGCCCCCGAAGCGGAAAACCACATGTTCAAAGTGCCGAGGATCATCGAATAATGCACGGCCAAAAAGCGCACGAGCTCCACAGCCTGCTGGTCAACAAGCAGGCCAGCTCCGTCGAGATCACCAACTCCGTCTTCGAAAGGATCGATAAGACCGAGGACCGGGTCAAAGCTTACGTCACGCTCTCACGGGAAAAGGCGCTTGAACAGGCCCGCGCCGCCGATGAGCGGTTAAAAAGCGGCCAGAATGTCACGCCGCTGACCGGCATCCCGGTCGCGGTCAAAGATAATATGTGCACCAAAGGCATCCTGACCACCTGTTCGTCAAAGATACTCTCAAATTATATTCCCCCCTATGACGCCACGGTCGTGACCAAACTAAAAGAAGCCGGCGCGGTCATCATCGGCAAGACCAATCTCGACGAGTTCGCCATGGGCTCTTCGACGGAGAACTCGGCCAGCCACCCGACCCACAATCCTTGGAATTTAGAAA
>JAGVQF010000148.1 GCA_020051815.1 Candidatus Saganbacteria bacterium
CGATCGTCCGCAGGACCATCAAGACAGAAGAATATGCCTGCTCGAGACCAATTAAATAAGACAGGTGCGACAAACCAAAAAGAGTAAAAGCTCCCACTATCGATAATATAACCAGGTCTTTTTTCTTCTGAAATGCCACCAGCCCGATCGCCACGATCACGACGCAAAGGACCAGGTTCATTAAATAAACATTTTCCATCTAAATCACCTCCTTCTATTCCCCCAAAACCTTGACCACCACCCGCTTCTTCCTCTGCCCGTCAAACTCGCCGTAAAAGACCTGCTGCCAGGGGCCGAAGTCGAGCTTGCCTTTGGTAATCGGGATCGTCACCTCGTGATGGAAAAGGATCGACTTGAGATGGGCGTCGCCGTTTGACTCGCCAGTTTGATGGTGATGATAATTTGGATTGAAAGGAGCCAATTTCTCCGCCCACTCAAGAAAGTCACGCTTGATCCCCGGCTCCTCGTCATTAATAAAGATCGCCGCCGTGATGTGCATGGCCGAGACGTGGACAAAACCTTCTTTGACACCGGATTTCCCGACTATTTCGGCCACCTCGCCGGTGATATTAACGATCTCTTTCTTGTTCTTCGTATTGAGATAGAGATAATCGGTGTGGGTTTTCATAACTGCGACTTATTATATAACAGGGGTTGGGGGCTAACAAGGACATTTGGGAAGAAAGCATTCGCCTGAAATTATTTCCGATAATTGCGGAATAAATGGTGTATGGCACTCTCGATCGCCAAATTACGCAATGCCGTCCGCGCCGTCCGCTGGATCAGCCAGGCCCCCGCATGTTCGTTGTCGGCCAATTCAAGCTTTATCGCCCGCTTTAAAACCGGCGTCGCTGTCAGCCTTGACTATATCAACAGTTACCGGCATTCAAGCCAGGCGACTGAAAATCTCCCTGATTATCCTTTTAAACTCAATGATTTTGAGCGGCAAGTCCCTTTTGTCAAGAAGAGTATCTGGATGTACATGTCGCTTTATCCTTACTTTTCCGCCGCCGTCTATTTCATAAAAGACGGCGCCTACTTTAACCGCGTCGCCCTGGCTATGCGCTCCCTCTCGGACATCAACAATCAGTTCTTCCGCGAATTTTCCGGCCACTACCCTTTTGACCGGCTAAAAGAAAATCCCCTTAGCAACTGGCGGCTGAAGGACCTGCTGTTTAAATACGTCTACAGCAACGATACGGGCAACAATCTTTTTCCCAGCCAGCATGTCAGCTCGACGGTCTTGATCGCCCTAGCGCTCCATCACGGCGGCTACCACCGGAGCGGCCGGGCCCTGCTCCTCTGGTCGCTGATGATCGCGGCCTCGACCCAGACCACCAAACAGCACTTCCAGGTCGACATCATCGCCGCCCTCCTGCTGGCGACCAAAACTTACCAGGGGTTCTTCCTGAAGGAGAACGAAGACCGTCAGATCGAAGAGATAAAAACCGAGATCGCCGCTAAAGCCAGGCCTTATCTCATCAACTTAGCCAATTATGATGAGGCAAACCCGCCGGGGTACAAACAATTTTTGGCGCGGCGGATCGATCCGGCAATTATCGCGGTGATGGAAGAATTTGGAGAATTAAACCCCTTTAATCCGGTCTATTCCGAGATCATCAGTCGTACGTTAGAGATGGTCACTCGGCTCTAACCAAAGCTGGAACAGCAAAACACACACGGCCCTCACCCAGTTTTTCAATTATCTAATATATCTTCTTCTCTGCCCTCTCCCAGAGGGAGAGGGACTGATCGATGGACAATTATTTCTTCAAGCTTTTGTAAAGCCATTTTTCTTGTCCCGATCAATTCTTTGTTTTGAATTCTGATCATCTTTATTCCTTCGGATTCAATCACGTCTTGCCTTAAACGATCATAATCTTTTCTTTTTAGGTGAATCCCCCCGTCAACTTCGATGCCTAACCGGAGTTCATGGCAGTAAAAATCAAGAACAAAACCCTCGATCACATGCTGTCGTCGAAACTTTAGATCCTTGAATTTGCGCTTGCGCAGGAGTTCCCAAACGGTCTTCTCTGCTTTGGTCTGATCTTTTCTCAGGATTCGCGCGAATATCTTTTTGATCTCTTTCATAAACGAAAATAAATGAAGCCACCCAACCCCTCTCCCGCTGGGAGATGGCCGTTGATGATCAATTATATCACTACGAATATCGGGTGAGGGCTGTTAACTCAGCAAACTATAACAAGATATTCGGGAAGACGCCCAGCACCACCACGACCACCAAACAGAGCCAGACGGCGGCAAAAATAAAGGCGGGGATCTTGACCTGCGATTCGTCGCCGGTGCGGAAATAGATGATCTGCATCACGTTCATATAATAATAGACCGAGACGACGCTGTTGACGACGCCGACAATGGCCAGCCACAGGTAACCCGACCCCACCGCCGCCTTAAAGAGCAGGAACTTGCCGATAAAACCGGCCAGCGGCGGGATGCCAATGAGAGAGAGGAAAAAGACGGCAAAAGCCAGCGCGATCATCGGCGAGCGGCGGGCAAAGCCGGCATAGCTCTCGATATCCTCGCTCCCTAACTTTTCGGCCAGATAGATGACCGCCGCGAAAGCGCCAAGGTTGGCGAACGTGTAGACGATGAGATAAAAGATGACCGCCGAGTAACCTATCTCCGGCGAAACGAGGCCGATCAGGATATAGCCGGCCTGGGCGATACTTGAGTAAGCTAAGAGGCGCTTGATATTTCTCTGGCGCAGGGCCGCAAAGTTGCCCAGCGTCATCGTCACCGCCGAGAGGAGCGCTAAGAGCATGACAATGTCAATATTCAATAATGTCAGCAGGCGCAGGATGACGGCAAAGCCGGCCGCCTTGGGCGCCACCGAGAGATAAGCGGTGATCGAGGTCGGCGCCCCCTCATACACGTCGGGGCACCAGAACTGCATCGGCACCATGGCGATCTTAAAGCCGAGGCCGAAGAGGATAAGCAAAAGAGAGAGAAAACCGAGCGGCGAAATAATGTTGAGCCCCCCGGCCCGGCCAAGGTCGAGCGTGCCGGTCAGGCCGTAGAAATAGGAAACGCCGAAAAGAAAGATGGCCGAGGCGAGCGCGCCGAAGAGAAAATATTTGAGCGCCGCTTCGCTGGAGCGCTTGACCGTCTTCTGCCAGCCGGTTAGAAGATAAGAGGTAAAGCTGACCGTCTCCATCCCCAGGTAGATCATCAGGAGATTGGGGGACGAGACCATGATCATGAGGCCGAGAATCGAGGTCAGGAATAAAAAGTAGAATTCCCCTTCGTGCTTTTTGACCGCCGAGGCGAAGAAATCAAAGTTGAGAAGGATTATAAGCGCGCCGGCCAAAAGGAACAGGCCCTTGAAGACGAGCGAAAAGTTGTCGATCAGATAAAGGCCGGAAAAGAAACTGCCCATCCTTGTACTCTCGGTCAGATACGGCAGGAAGAGCGCAGCGAAACTGGCCAGGAGACCGCCCAAAGAAAGATAAGCCAGTACCCGGCGTGCCGGCGTGAGCTTAACAAAGTCATACGTTAAGACCAGAAGCGCCAGAGCCAAGAGGATCAGTTCAGGCAAAAAGTGCATCCCTTAAACTCCCCCCACTAACAGAGACACGGTCTTGCTCATAACATCAAGCAAAGGACCAGGATAGAGGCCAAGGAAAAGGATAAGGACGCCAAGGACAGCCAAGCAGAAGATCTCCCGCCCGTCGACATCTTGTAATAGATTGAATTTGGGTAAAGCCGGCCCCAACAGCATCTTTTCGATCGTGTAGAGGATCAGCGCCGCCGTGACCAGGACGCCGATGAGGGCCAGGCCGGTGATGACGGGAAAGATCGGGAACGCGCCGACAAAGATCAGGAATTCGCTGATAAAACCGGAGAGCGCCGGCAGGCCCAGCGAGCCGAAGGCAAAGAAGCTAAAGAGCCCGGCATAGACCGGCACTCTGGCGCCGAGACCGCCGTAGTCGGCCAGCTGGCGGGTGTGGGTCCTTTCATATATAACACCGACGAGCAAGAAGAGGCCGCCGGTGATCAGCCCATGGCTGACCATCTGCATGATGGCGCCCGAGACCGCCGTTGAACGGGCTACGAGATTAGTCCCGGCCATCATCGCCGCGGCGATCCCCAGCATGACGTAGCCCATGTGGTTGACCGAGCTGTAAGCAATCAGTTTTTTCAGGTCTTTCTGCGCCATCGAGACGAACGCGCCGTAGATGATGCTGATGAGAGCGAGGATCGCGATCGGCACGGCAAAATATTTGCAGGCCTCGGGCAAAAGCGGCATCGAGAAGCGCAGGAAGCCGTAGCTCCCCATCTTCAAAAGGACGCCGGCCAGGATGACCGAGCCGGCCGTCGGGGCCTCGACGTGCGCGTCAGGCAGCCAGGTGTGGAACGGGAACATCGGGAC
>JAGVQF010000062.1 GCA_020051815.1 Candidatus Saganbacteria bacterium
ACATGCAAGATTTGAACAAATGCAACTATTTAGACCGTGAGGGGCGGGGCACTACAGACCAAGATACCCCACCGCTTGCGGTGGGGAGTTAGGTCATTTGCAAATATGCAAAAAACTTCCGCTTGGCATAGAATGCGAGGTCTTAAGGAAACAATTATTCAAGGCCGGAACATCTATCGGGGCAAATTATGAGGAAGCAGATGGGGCATTAACAAAAAAAGATTTCATAAATAAAGTCGCTATTGCCAGAAAAGAAGCTAAAGAAACAAAATATTGGTTAAGAATGGTCAATGAGGAGGCGCCGTTCAATTCAAATATTCGTTGCGATATTAGGGAGGCCGAAGAGATCATTTGTATATTAAGCGCCATCCTAAAAAAGTCCGGTTACAAATTCCGCCTCTGAATTGGTTTTTGAGGCTTATTATTTTCCGGATTGTTTTGAGGTTTGAAGTTGGATGTTGGATGTTTATAGCGGAACGATCTTTACTTTACCGAGTGCGCCCATCTGGTCGCCCTTAATGATGAGGACCCCGTCCAAACCCCTGATCTTTTTTGCTAACTTCAAGCCCTTTTCGATGTCGGCGATTTCTTTGACCTCATTGACGATCGCGGTGGCGGCGGCAGCGGCCAGCGGGGCGCTTTTGGCGATGATGACCACCGCCTCCGTCTGGCAGACCGAGAACGGTTCCGGCCGAGGGTCCACCTCAAGCGCGATCTTGCCGGAAAAGGGGGAAGGACCGGCGAAGACGCCGACCTTGCGGGGCCGGTTGATCTTAAGAAAAATATCGCCGCCGTTCTCGACGATGATCTCATCGGTGAACTGGCGCAGGTCGCGGCCGACGAACTCGGCCATCGCCCCGGCCACCGCCGCCATCGGCCCGACTTTTGCCTTGCGGGCGGCGTCCGCCATGGCCCGGGCGATCGGCGGCGCGCTGTACTGGACGCGATGGGGAGTAAGGGTTTCGAGGAATTTGTGGTCGGTCAGAATGTAGGTTTCCAGGTCGATCCGGTACTTGAGGGTAAAAGCGAGCGCCTTGTCATAGAGGTTTTGTTCGGCCAGGATGAGGAGGTCGGTCTCTTTTTCGATGACCTCGAACTTGACGAGGTCGTCGGCTTTGACATAGTTGCGATAGGTCCGCTCCTCGTAGGCCAAATTACAAAACCCCCTTGGTCGAAGGCACTCCTTTTTTGCGCGGGTTGATGGCGCAGGCCCTCTGCATAGCAACGCCAAATGCCTTGAAGATCGCTTCAATTTTGTGATGGGTATTTTTGCCGCGCACCAGATCGATGTGCAGAGAGATCCCGGCCTTGTAGACGAAGGCCTCAAAAAATTCACGCAGCATTTCCGCGTCGAGCGAGAGCTTGATCCGTTCTTTCCCGATCTCCGCGTAGATCAGCTCTTTAGGGAATTTTACTTTGAAGGTGAAATGCGGCCGGCCGGAGATGTCGACGGCCGCTTTGACTTCGGCCAGCGACTCGTCCATCGGCAGAATAGCGTGGCCGTAGCGCTCGATCTTTAATTTTTTGCCCAGGGCTTTGGCAAAGGCCTCGCCCAGCGTCAGCCCGGTATCTTCAATGACATGATGCAGATCGACTTCGATATCGCCCCGGGCGGTAAGATTGAGGTCAAAGAGCCCGTGTTTGGCGAAGAGGGTGAACATGTGTGAGAGAAAGGGGATCGGGTAATCGATCTGGCTTTTGCCCGAACCGTCGAGGTTTAGTTCGATCTTGATGTTGGTTTCTTTAGTTTTCCGGTTGACCTTTGCTTTGCGTGCCATGGCTTACTACTAAGTATGCCATAAAATAAGTGAAATATCTTCCGAGAATGAACGGTATATACATGGAAATGAGCATTCAAGCACTACGCATGATGGAATCACGGGCGATGTTGAGGAGCGATCTGGCCCTGCGGTCGATCGGCTCCGCTGTTCGCCGAATTACGACCGGACTGCTGCCCCAATTTGCCCCGCAGTTGGCTACAGTGAGGCGGATCCCAATATTGGCCGCGCCTCAATATAGATTAAATATTCTGATGGCGGAACAACTCGGTGAAAAGAGGCGAAGCGCGTCTGTGGTCAATGATCCTGGCAGTAATTTGGTTTCGACCGATCTTTCCCCAAAGCAAATCATGGTCCTAGATGTGCAGCGGCTTGTTGGGGAAAATAAACTGGAGTCCGACCTTTTGGCCGCTAAAATGATCGGCGAGGTTGAGGATCCGGCCGCCGATCTCTACGGCGTTCTCATGCAGCGCAACAGCGAAAGCCAATATCTTTTTCGGCCGAGAGAGATCGGTCGGGTGATGGCTCACATGGACAGCCGTTACGTGGCCGAGCTTTTGGCCTTTGCGGCAAAGCAAGGGGGGCAAGCCGGGGTGGAATGGGCGGGGAAAGTGTTGTTAAATACATACTCAATTGATAAGAAAGAAAACGAGGTATTTGACGCCGCTGGCCATTCTAAAATTGCCAAAGTCCTGGCCGCTTTATATGCCGGCTCCGGGATCGAAGTAACAGGGGAACTTATGAAAACGGTCTGGGATAACCCAAACAACATGGAAAAGATGATCACCGTTATTTACCAGTTAAAGAATAATAAAAAGACCATCGCCGCTTATAACAAAATAGCAGGCCTCGAAATCTTCGAGGGAGTATTTAGCCCTATTGCTCAATCGAAGCCCGTGCCTACCAGGTTGGAGGCGACCGTCGCCGCGCCAACCGCGGCCACAGAAACGTCAGCAATTTCGGCAGCAGATCGATCCGATGCGGGGCCAGCGGTGTTTACAATAGATAAAGCAACTTATGATGAGATCATGTCTCAAAAGGGAAAGTGCCTGACTGACAAAATCAAGGGTTTGCTTAGAAAATTTAAAAGCCATGAAGACAAATTGCAATTGTTTTTGATCGGAGAAATGAGTTTTACATTCACAGCATTCTTAATGTTTTTTCAAGTGTCAATGACCGCTTAATTTTGACCCCCCTGACCGCCTGATTTTGACCCCCCCCCCTGGC